>NZ_JBLOJT010000073.1:0-9085 GCF_047785745.1 Streptococcus pluranimalium
TCATATACTACGTTATATCAAAAAAACATCCTCCCAATCCTTCGCATTCTCGTTGATTACTTTTTTCAATCAATTATCCGCAGTTATCAGTCACAAAAAACCACCAGCAAAAGCTAGTGGTTTTCGGAGATTATGAAAAAGTTATTTAGGAATGACTATAGTATAGCAAGGATTGCTTAAAGTTTTCTAAAGGTGATTTCTTTCTAACTTTTCAGATCTACCCATTAAAGGAAACATGTACATGGTCATAATGATTTTCCGTCACGCTGCCACGATCTGGCATTGGATTCCATGTGTAGGCTGGTCCATAAATGCTATCAAACGGTGCGTAGAACTGTTGCTTCCAGATGATGTAAGAAATACCACGACTGGACATATTATTAATAGCATCCTGAGCTACTTGATCACCAAGCGCAGAGCTAACAGGGACCATGAAGTCCACCGCTAGACCTTTACCGTGATCGTCATTTGAGCCCGCACGATAAAGACTAAATGCCGTAATACCATATTTGGCTGCTACTTCTTCTTTATAAGCTGCCACATGTGGCTGAAGACCAGCATTTTCTGGATTTGATGTCGCTTGAGCAGCACTTGTCACTGTTTGAGCTGATGCCTCAGTAACTGGTGTAACAGATGGCGTTGGCGCTTCCGACACTGACTGGCTAGCTGTCGCTGAAACAACTTGTGAAACCGCCTGGCTGACTGTTGCCATTGACTCAGATGTCACCACACTAGCAGACGTTTCTTCCAATACTTGTGAAGAAGCTTCTTCTACAGTTGGCAATTCTGCCGATTCCGAAGTCGCCTGAGTTGATGTTGACATCTCTGAACTTGCTTCCGAACTAACTTCAGATGTCGTAGCTACGCTATCTTGTGTACTGGTAGATGAAACTTGGTTAGCTTCTGATGTCTCAGAGCTTACTTCAAGAGAAGCTGGTGCAGACGTATCTGTGTATTCAGAGCCTGCTGTGCTTACTTCAGAAGTAGACGCTAGACTTGCTTCTGACAAAGCTGTTTCACTACTAACCTCTTCTGCAGGAGCAGTCAAATCCTCCACTTGAACCGTTTGGTCATCAACAACAACTTCATTTTTAGCTAAATCAGCTGAAGCTGTCATCCCTTCTTGATTTTCCTGCACAGCAGGCGTTTCAATTTGAACAGATGTTACCTCATTATGTTGATTAACTCTAGTGGTCAAAACGGTCTCTGGGAAAATCAAATCAATATTAGCAATGTTATTGATATTAGCAAGAACATTCATATCGATCCCCATAGCTTCTGAGATTGTGCTCAAGGTATCACCGTATTGAACAGTATAAGTTGATGTTTCTTTCGCATTGACAATATCTGATTTAATGTCGTCAACGCTACGTGGTGTCCATGGCATTTCTTCAGCTTGTACAGCCAATCCTGACGCCAAAGAGAGAGTTACGGTTGATGCTAAAAGCATTTTCTTTGTGAGTTTCATTTTTAATACTACCTATTTCTTTTTTGATAACTTTATACATCTTAACATAAATTTGAATAAGAAAAAGCAATCAGGAGGCTCTTTAAAGAAACTGTTGTTCTTCTGTAATATTAGACTTGTTCGTCACAATAAATGACTTTGATTGTCATTTTCTGACATTTTTTCAGAAAAATTGTCATTTTAAACGGTGTTTGTCGAATAGATAAGCAGGAGGATATTGAATGACATTTAAATCTAAGTTTACAACCGTAAGTGCACTTGCTTTTGTTTTAACTGGAACAGGACTATCAACTGGACAGTCCATCGCCCAAGCTGCCGTATTAGGAGATAACTATCCCAGCCAATGGAAATATGGTGGGGGAGCTGATCGTTGGGGAATGTACAAACGGCAGTGTACTTCTTTTGTAGCTTTTCGGTTGAGTTCAGTCAATGGATTTACCCTACCCGGTGGTTACGGCAATGCTATTACTTGGGGAGGTGTTGCTAAATCCCAAGGCTACCGTGTCGATATGACTCCTGCAGTTGGATCCGTCGCTTGGTTCGGCAATGGTGTCAATGGAGCAGGTAGTTATGGTCATGTCGCCTGGGTGGCTGAAGTTAATGGCGATATGGTCACGATTGAAGAGTACAATTACAATGCAGGTCAAGGCCCTGAAAAATATTGGAAACGTAGCTTCCATAAGAGCCAAGTGTCTGGTTATATTCATTTTAAAGATTTAGAACCATCTACCAGAACAACCACATCCCCTTCGACTCAACCAACCCCTGCTAATACTAGTACGAAATTAGCATCCCGAGGCGTTTATCATTTCACAGACAGAGCATCTATCAAAAACGTAGCTAAGATCACTGCTACCGAGGTAGCTTATTATGCTAAGGGACAATCCGTTAACTACGATAGCGTCCTTGAAGCAGATGGTTACCAGTGGATCAGCTATATTGCTGGAAGTGGCATGAGACGCTATATCCCGATTAGCCCGTTAGAAAAACCAACGACTACTACCACACCAACTCCTAGTCCGACAACAACCACAGCCACAAAGACACTAGCTTCGAGTGGTACCTATCAATTCACGACACGTTCTGCTATAAAGAATGAACCTAAGCAATCTGCTACAGAAGTAGCCTTCTATGATAAAGGGCAATCCGTTGTTTATGATAAAACACTAGAAGCCGATGGTTACAAGTGGATTAGTTATATCAGTGCTAGCGGTGTCAGACGCTATATCGCTGTTGAACAATTAAACACAACATCAACAGCCGAAGCATCTAAGACAGCTCCTGTCTCTAGCAGCCAACCTACTAGCAATAAAACAACCAATACCATCGCAGTTGGAGATGTTGTCTATTTCTCAGAAGCCTTTAAAGTGACCGCCAACGTGAACGGAGGCCTTATTTCAAGTAGCGATTTAGCTGGAGGGACGCCTACATCACTTAACTATATAGATCCGACTCCCGCTATCGAAACCGACAGAAATGGGAAAAAATCAGGAGATCAGATCCTGTATCCTGGAGACTACTTTACCTTACCAGGACAATATAAGGTTTCAAAAATTGATAAAGCAAGCAACGGTATCTGTATTAAAATTGGTAGCCGAGATACCTGGGTTAATCTATCTAAGGTCAGCAAACAATAATGTTCTGACCCCATGAGTCTTTCAGTTGCCTCATTACTCATACTAATACTCATTTCTAGACACAACTGAAAACTCATAAGAAGAGTCTGAGACAAAAGTCTATCAGTCATTAAAAAATCAGAGATTCACGTTTGATGTGAGTCTCTGATTTTAATATCTTATCCTTCTGGTATTGTATTTCAGTAGGTTATACTCGAAGAAAATCAAAATCTGACTAGAAAAAGCGTCGTAGCTAGAACTAAAGTTCATCAAGGTAAACTTGACAATATCAGATTTTGATTTTCAATGAGTATTATTGGCCATCAGAGCCAATCCCATGTCAATTTTTACTTGATGTTTGCCCTTTAGTTGACAACGTTGTACCCCAAACAAGCCTTTATCTGCCCAAAGACAGGATCCACATCAACTTTACGTTGTGCGAAGATACGACTGCCTTCTTCTGATAAAAGCGCTTGACTCTCTTTTCGCTTTAATTCTTGGTATCTCTGGTTGACATAGAGCCCTTTCTGAGGGGCTAGCTCAAGATAATCCGCCTTGTAAACCCTAATTTCCTGTTCAAATCCAGTAGTTGTTCTGCTGTGTTTAATATAGTCAAAATGATAATCCGAACTATCAGGATGGATGTAGGTATCACTGATGTCATCATAAAGCCAGTTATTTAGATTCTTTGGAGATTGTTTCTGCTTTCTTGTCTGCTCCTTATCAAACATACCATATTTAATCAGGTGGTTAACGCCAAGTTGGTCTAGTAGGGTTAGGTTCTCTTCACTACCATAACCTGCATCTGCGACAACCATTTTAAGATCATGTGGGTAACTATCTAATAGTGGAAGAAGTGTTTTGGTATCGGTTGGATTTGGAAAGATATCATAATGAAGAACAAACTGATTTTCGGTAGCGATTTGAAGATTGTAGCCTGCTTTGAGTTGCCCGTTTCTCATAGGGACTCGCTTTTTCATTTTCAGGCTCGTGAAGAAACAGTCTCTTCCCAGACTGTTTCTCAGACTGAAGACAAACTTCATTTTTGAGGTTTGTCTTTTCTTTTGTTTCTAGAAAAATGGGTTCGGATTGGAAAAATCTTGTAAATAAGGCCATTGAGGGCAAAATAAAAAGGCCTCCCTGCCATCATTTTAACCAGTTTTTTAAGAACCTGTATTCACAAAGTTATAAAGCCCTTAAAAGACGATTAATGTGTGATAGTTTGACAAAAGCAACCTCTGACGATACCGATTTTTCAACATCCTTAGCCAATCTTCGAGAGTGGTTCAACCAAGCAAAAGTTCGCTCAACAACCCAACGTTTGGAAATGATTTGCCAGCTACCCTTAATTTTTTCAGAAATATCTACCGGGCAACCAAACTCCTCCCTTATCATCTCCTCAAAACTTTTCCGGTAGCCAGCATCGGCTGAAAAAGCCTTGATGGTTGGGAATTGTAGCATCACTTTTCGAGCTACTAAAACGCCTGATTTTGTGTCGTGCAAATGAGCTGCATGAACCACCACATCAAGAAGATTTCCCATGGTATCAACAACGATGTGGCGCTTCCTCCCTTTGACTTTCTTACCGTCATCAATCCCACGTTCTCTGCAACATCTGTTGTTTTCACGCTTTGAGAATTAATGATAGCATAGGTTGGAGAGGCTGCTCTACCAGCTTTCAATCGCTTTTTTTTACCAGTTCCGTCAAAATGGTGTCCCACAAGCCGCTCTCCTTAGCACGACGAAAGAAACTCCAGACAGTTGGGTAAGGAGGGAAATCATGAGGGAGCATGCGCCATTGGCAGCCTGTTTTAGTGATATACAAGGTGGCGTTCACAAGTTCTCGTTTAGACCATTTATAGGTGCGGTGTTTGGAGAAATAGGGGTCAAGTTGAGCCCATTCTTGATCGCTTAAATCAGTATCATATGCTTTTCGTGCCATATCTTTAGTTTAACATTTTTTATGAATACAGGTTCTTACCCTTCTCTGAGGAACTGCGCTATTACTATGACCTATATCAACTATTGCTTTTTCACTTTCAAGAGAGACAAGCTAATCACTTTTTTGACTTGATTGAGGAGCATCTGGAAACTGTGAATAAAGAGTTTCAAACAGTTTTCAAAACTTTTTTGAAATATAAGAGCTATATCATCAACGCCTTGGAACTTCCCTATTCTAACGCGAAGCTAGAAGCAACCAACAAACTCATCAAAGATATCAAACGACAAGCTTTTGGGTTTCGGAAGTTTAAAAACTTTAAAACCAAAATTCTCATCGCTTTGAATACTAAAAGGGTCAGGGGAGTGACCCTTTTAGGTTGTCTCTCAAAAACCGGAAAGAGACAAATAGAGAGAACCGGAACGATTCTCTCTAGATGTTAATTATAAGTTACCCACTACAGTTGACGAAGAGCCAAAATTATTTATTAACTTTCTTATCCAAATAAGTCAGTAAATCACTCATCCTAACCATTTGGTCAACATCTTCATCCGGAATATTAATGTTAAACTCATCTTCAAGAGCAATGACAAATTCCGTCAACTCAATCGAATCAACTCCCAAGTCATCCCGTAGACTCATTTCTGGTGTAACCGGTAAATCATCCTCATGTCGTTGCTGACGAATTACTTTTACGACGGTTTCATAGATAGTTTCCTTAGTCATGATTTTCCTCCTTAGTAAATGTTTCGACCAGTTGATTAACAACATCAGTTTCTAACATAGTTCTGATTTGCTTGATAGTATAGTAAATAGCCCTCTCATCACTTGAACCATGAGATTTAACCACAGGTGCTTTTAATCCAAACAGAACAGCCCCACCAGCTGATGAATAATCCATGGTATCTTTCAATTGATACAAACTATCTTTCAAGAATAAGGCACCAATTTTAGCTTTGAAACCACCTGATTTTATTGCAGATTTCAAACTCCCCATAAGATTAATAGCCGTTCCTTCAATCGCTTTAAGAACCGCATTGCCTGTAAAACCATCTGTAACAACCACATCTGCTACACCATTCATCAAATCACGCGCTTCAACATTACCCACAAAGTGAATAGACGCCTCTTGAGTCAACAAATCATATGCTTCCTTATGAAGAGAATCACCCTTAGTTGCCTCTGTTCCATTATTCAAAAGACCGACACGAGGTTTAGCGATTCCACGAACATTCTTAGCATAAAAAGAACCCAAAATAGCATATTGTAGCAAATGAGCCGGTGTATTTTCGGCATTGGCTCCCAAATCCAACATATCAAATCCCTTACCATCTCTAGTTGGTAAAGTAGACATCAGACCAGGACGATCAACACCCTTGATACGACCAACCACAAAAAGACCCGCAGCCAGAAGAGCCCCTGTATTTCCAGCAGACATCATCGCGTGAGCTTCCCTATCCTTAACAGCTCGAGCTGCTAGGACCATTGAAGCATCTTTTTTCCGACGAATAGCCTTAGCCGGCTCATCATCTGAATTTATTTTTTCATTGGTATGAACAATCGTAACACGCTCACTAGCAGTCAGATGCTCACGAATCTTTGCCTCATCGCCATAAAGTTGAATCTCAATATCTGAAAAATCTTGGATAGCACGATTAACACCTTCAACAATCGCCTTAGGCGCATGATCACCACCCATAGCATCAACTGCAATACGTTTCATGATTTCACCTCATTACTTCCTTTTCTTTTGGAAAATAGCAGAGCTTTTACCTGAATGCCTTCTATTATAGCATGTTTTCCATTGATTTTCAGCCTCTCCCACAAAGCCCTATTTCATGATGTCGCCCCACTTAGCCAAATCATCGATAAATTTTTTGCTTTTCAAGTGTAAACCAACATAATCCTCATAAACAGCATCAATAAACTGTCGCAACTTAGCTTTCATATCATCCTTGAGTGAGATACTTCTTAAATCATCAAAAGAGACAGACTGAAAACGATCTAGCAAGAAAGGAACATTGGGGTCAAGGTAAGAACGCTTATCATCCTTGTCATAATGATCCGGACAAAGCAACCCTGAGTAACGAAAAGAAAAATCAAAAGGCAAACCAAAACGATGACAAAATGCACACTCATGAAAGTTTAACTGAACACCAAAGCGCTCCAAAATTTGAATCTCAAAAATTAAGGTTAAAACTTCATAATCTAAACCTTCATCCATTAAGCTTAAGGTTTTTTCTAAAAAAGCAAATAACGGAGCATCTACCTGGTTATCTGGTATCGCTGCATCAGCTAATGCCATAATATAGGTCGCATAAGATAACTTGAATAAATCTTCATTGATAGACTGATAAGTTCTTACTTCTCTAAAATCATCAATATAAGATAGACCATTATCATTTAATTTCAGAAGAAAATCAGCCACTGTTAGTGGCTGAATAATGGCAGTTAATTTAGATTTTCCTGCATGCTTCACAAAAAACATCCGTTTGCCATCAGTTTCAGTAAAAATTTTAACCAATTTATCTGATTCACGAAAATCTCGGTTATATAGGACGATTCCTCTAGCATCCTTACTAATCATTACTTGTCATAAATTCCTTCAAACGTTTCATTGCTTCTTGAATAACCGCCATACTTGCTGCGTAAGAAATACGAAGATATCCTTCCCCATATGGGCCAAAAGCAGTTCCTGGGATTAACGCAACAGCTTTTTCATGAGCTAATTTTTCAAGAAAAGCATAAGAGTCTTTACCATCTTCACCAGGAATTTTTGCCCAAATATAGAAAGCTCCGTCAGGACTGACAACATCAAACCCAAGCTCTGTTAAAGCAGTCACAATAACATCACGACGCTTACGATACTCATCACGCATCGGTAGAGCGTCATCTTTACCATTTGTCAAAGCCTCTAGAGCAGCGTACTGAGTGATAGTTGTTGCTGAAGTTACTAAATACTGATGACTTTTAACTAATTGAGCGCACAATGTCTTATTAGCAAAAATAAAACCTAAACGCCATCCCGTCATCGCATGAGACTTAGAGAGACCATTGATGACAATTGTTTGCTCTGGAAGATACTCTCCAATTGATACATGACCTTCTTCTGTATAAGTAATCTCTGAGTAAACCTCATCCGAAATCACATAGATAGGATACTTGCGAATCACAGCAACTAGAGCTTCGATTTGTTCACGTGTATAAACAACGCCTGTTGGATTGGCTGGGGAATTAAGAACAACAACCTTCAACTTATCTCCTTGCGCAATAATGGCTTCTTCAAGAGCCTCAGGAGTCAAAATAAAGTCCGTTTTAGATGTATCTAATTCAATAAATTCTCCACCGTACATTTTTGTAAGAGCTTCATAGATAGGAAAACCAGGACCAGGAAATAACACACTATCATCTGGCTCTAAAATAGCTGCAAGACTAGCTGAAATGGCTTCAGTAGCACCAATCGTTGTTAAAATTTCCGATTCTGGGTCATAAGTTAAATTGTATTTTTCTTTAACAAAATCAGCTGCTGCTTGACGAAGCTCTAAAAGACCAGCCATTCCAGTATAGTAACTCTTATCTTCATCTATAGCTCTCTTTGCAGCTTCTTTAACATGTTGAGGAGTCGGGAAATCGGGCTCGCCCAAAGTCATTCGAAGCATCCCAGGAATTCCTGAAATGGATTGATCAAATTGACGAATCAAAGAAATCTCCAGCTTATCTAAATTATGATTATAGCGTTGACTAACATCCATTGTTCGACTCCTTTTTGAATATAATACTATCATTATACAAAAAATTCTGAAATATTGCACAGTCTCCAAGAAGAAAAATCGTCATGGGCACCTCTAAAAACTCCCTAAATTTCCCCAAAATGAGATAATAGAATCAAAAGTAATGAGGAGAGCTGTCATGCATTTATTCACAGACGATGAAAAAATCTTGTCAAAACTATCAGAGAAAGGTAATCCCTTAGAACGTTCGGATGCCATTATGGATTGGACTATCTTTCTTCCTTTATTGTCAGAGTTATTCAGTCGTGGCGGTCGTCCTCACCTAGACTAG
>NZ_JBLOJT010000074.1:0-8988 GCF_047785745.1 Streptococcus pluranimalium
TAGCGCATAAGAGAGGCTTTAGCTACCTTATATCGTCGACAGATGAAGTCAACTGAGACACCATTTCGATAAGTTTTAACGGCATGATAGCGGGTATTGAGTGTATGTGGCAAGTAGCGATTGTTTTGTGATATACTAGTCATGAGAAGCTTCCTTTTTGATGGGTGTGTGGTACTCTTATCTTACAAGGTTTCTTCTTTTTTTCTTGTAGGTCTCACATCTATTGTAACGCTACATGACCAATTGGAAAAGCTGTTCAATTAACTTGAAATATCTTACCTATTTGGTATAATAGATAGAAAATACTTCTAAGGAGAATATGATGTCTGAACGTGGTTTGTTAATTGTCTTTTCAGGACCATCAGGTGTTGGAAAAGGAACAGTTAGACAAGAGATTTTTTCGACACCAGATCACAAATTTGAATACTCAGTGTCAATGACGACACGTCCTCAAAGACCCGGTGAAGTTGATGGTGTTGATTATTTCTTTAGAACCCGTGAAGAGTTTGAAGAACTTATTCGTCAAGGGCAAATGCTAGAATATGCGGAGTATGTTGGTAATTACTACGGAACACCACTAACCTACGTTAATGAAACTTTAGATAAGGGGATTGATGTTTTTCTTGAAATTGAAGTTCAAGGAGCTATTCAAGTAAAACAAAAAGTGCCAGATGGTGTCTTTATTTTCTTAACACCTCCAGATTTGGAAGAATTAGAAGATCGTTTAGTTGGCCGTGGAACAGATAGTCAAGAGGTTATCGCCCACCGTATCGAGCGCGCCCGCGAAGAAATTGCCTTGATGCGAGAGTACGATTATGCCGTTGTTAACGATGAAGTGCCACTCGCTGCGGAACGGGTTAAGCGCATCATAGAAGCAGAACATTTCCGTGTAGAACGTGTCATTGGTCGCTATGATAAGATGATTGCGAAAACAAGTGCAAGTAAATAGGATTTAGAAAAGAGATAAAACGCTTATGATGTTAAAACCTTCGATTGATAAATTATTGGATAAAGTGCCTTCAAAATATTCTTTGGTTATTTTACAAGCTAAACGTGCCCACGAATTAGAAGATGGTGCCAAAGCAACTAAAGAATTCAAATCTGAAAAATCAACACTTCGTGCTTTGGAAGAGATTGAAGCTGGATATGTAACCATCCATCCAGATCCAGTCGCAAAACGTGAATCTGTACGTCGTAAAGCAGAAGTGGAGCGTCTTGCTAAAGAAGAAGAAGAACGCAAGATTAAAGAACAAATCGCAAAAGAAGAACAAGAAGAGGGACAAAAAGTCTAAGGTTGATTGCAATCTTAGCTTTTTTCAATTTTCAGAGGAATACTAACAATCCGATTATCACCATCGCTTAATTCAAAAGGAGACTTATGCAAGCTCAAATTATTGTTGATGTGCCCTTGATGCAAACGGACAAACCGTTCACCTATTCAGTGCCAGAAATGTTTGAAGAGCTAATACAAGTTGGCTCAAGAGTTCATGTGCCTTTTGGAAGAGGTAATAGACTGTTGCAAGGTTTTGTCGTTTCGCTCGAAAACAATGCTGATCCTAAAGACTTAAAATCTATTGTAGATCTGCTAGATTTGGAACCTGTTTTGAATCCGGAACAATTACGGTTAGCAGATGACATGCGAAAGACTGTCTTTTCTTATAAAATCACATTGCTTAAAAGCATGATTCCCAGTCTTCTTAACTCGCAATATGATAAGCGTCTCCAGCCAAGTGAGGGGTTATCACATCGTGATAAAGAAACTATTTTTGGAAGATGTGAGAGTCTTTCTTATTCAGATATTCCAGAAAACAAACGAAAACAGGTTAATCGTCTCATTGCAGCCAAACTGATACGAGTGGATTACGTAGCTCGTGACAAAAAGAAGGTCAAGACTGAAAAATTCTTAGATTTGGATAAGTCAGCTTTGGCTGGTTTAGAAGTCTCTAATCGAGCTAAAAAGCGTCAGGAAGCTAAAGTTTGGTTACTATCACAAGACGATTCTTTTTCTATAAAATCTGGTGACCTTAATAAACAATATTCAAGAGATGTAGTCAATTATTTCATTCAAGAAGGTGCTCTCATTGAACGTCAAGAAGAAGTGCAGCGATCAGCGGCTTATTTTGAGTCGGTTGAAAGCAGTCATTTTCTTGCCTTAAATTATCAGCAAACTCAGGCTGTTGATGCTATTTCAAAAGCTATCGATCAAGAAGAAGCAAAGCCTTTTCTCCTAGAAGGGATTACAGGTTCTGGGAAAACGGAAGTTTATTTGCATGTGATTGATCGTGTTTTAAAAATGGGAAAGACAGCTATCGTTCTGGTTCCCGAAATCTCCTTGACTCCACAGATGACCAATCGCTTTATTTCACGCTTTGGAGAGCAAGTAGCTATCATGCATTCGGGACTTTCTGACGGTGAGAAATTTGATGAATGGCGTAAAATAAAATCTGGGCAAGCTAAGGTTGTGGTTGGAGCAAGGTCAGCTATTTTTGTACCACTTGATAATATCGGTGCTATTATTATCGATGAAGAGCATGAAGCGACCTATAAGCAAGAATCCAATCCTCGTTATCATGCCAGAGATGTGGCGTTATTAAGAGCCAAAACTCACAAAGCAGCTTTAGTGCTAGGTTCAGCAACGCCTGCTATTGAAACACGGGCTCGAGCAAGTAAAGGTGTCTACTACTTTTTAGAACTCACTGAGAGAGCTAATCCTAACGCCAGCATTCCTAGGGTTGAGGTTGTTGATTTCAGAGATTATATTGGTCAACAGGAAACCAGTAATTTTACCCCTTCATTATTAGAAAAGATACAAGAAAAATTAGCTAAACAAGAGCAAGTTGTTCTCATGCTCAACCGCCGTGGTTATTCTAGTTTTGTCATGTGCCGTGAATGTGGTTACGTAGATGAATGCCCTAATTGTGACATTTCTTTGACCCTTCACATGGATACTAAGACTATGAATTGCCATTATTGTGATTTTCAAAAGGTTATTCCGTGGGAATGCCCGTCTTGTCAGAGTAGGAGTATTCGTTACTACGGTACAGGGACTCAGAAGGCCTTTGATGAATTACAAGAACTTTTGCCAGAAGCTCGCATCCTACGAATGGATGTGGACACGACTCGTCGTAAAGGTGCTCATGAAAGTCTCCTTAAAGCCTTTGGAAATCACGAAGCTGATATCCTCTTGGGAACACAGATGATTGCAAAGGGATTGGATTTTCCGAATGTCACTTTGGTCGGGGTGTTAAATGCTGACACCTCGCTCAACCTACCGGATTTTAGGGCAAGTGAGCGAACTTTTCAGCTCTTAACGCAGGTAGCTGGGCGGGCTGGCAGAGCTGATAAGGCAGGCGAAGTGTTAGTGCAGACTTATAATCCTGATCATTATGCTATCCGTTTTGCTCAGAAACAAGATTTTGAAGGTTTTTATGCCTATGAAATGAAGATTCGTCAGAAGATGGGCTACCCACCCTACTATTACACAGTGGGTATCACCTTATCTCACCAAGAGGAACAAGAAGTTGTTCGTAAAGCTTACGATGTTTTAAAAGGTTTAAAAGGTCATCTGTCAGAGCATGCCAGGTTCTTAGGTCCAACACCTAAACCTATCGCTAGAACCCATAATACATTTCATTATCAGATTATCATCAAGTATCGCTTTGAGGAACAGCTAGAAACAGCACTAAATGCTCTTTTAGAATGGACTCAAAAACCAGAAAATAAGGAACTTCGTGTGACTATTGATAATGAACCGCAAAATATGATGTGAAGGATTTCAGAGGTTGCTTATCTAGAAGATATTCAAATAGTCTTCAAGTTAAAAATGCTTATGTAGGTGACAAGAGACGTATGGCATTTTCTCACGAAGTCCTGTAAGCAATGTTAGCCTACCATGCGTCGTCTCAATAATTGATCATTCAAAAAATAGATTTGATAGCCTTTTTTCTTGGTGATGATTAAAGAACAGAGGCTATTGCCTAACCTCATTCTTATTGGATTTATGGTAAAATAAGTAAGATTATCAGAAAGTAGAAGTGAAACAATATGACAAAATCAAAATTAATTTTCATGGGAACCCCTGATTTAGCGGCAACTGTCTTGAAAGGAATCATCGCTGATGGCTCATATGACATTTTAGCTGTTGTCACTCAGCCTGACCGTGCTGTTGGTCGTAAAAAAGAAATCAAAATGACCCCAGTAAAAGAAGTTGCTTTAGAACATAATCTTCCAGTTTATCAGCCAGAAAAGTTATCTGGCAGTCAAGAGATGTCAGATATTATGGCTCTTGGTGCAGATGGTATTGTGACAGCGGCCTTTGGACAATTTTTACCAGGAAAACTTCTAGATTCGGTTGATTTTGCCGTTAACGTTCATGGGTCTTTGTTACCTAAGTACCGTGGTGGAGCTCCTATTCAATACGCTATTATTAATGGTGATAAGGAAGCAGGGATTACCATCATGGAAATGGTTCGTCAAATGGATGCGGGAGATATGATTGCTAAGGCTGCCATTCCTATCACTGATGAGGATAATTTGGGAACCATGTTTGAAAAATTAGCCATTCTTGGACGTGATCTGCTCTTGAAGACCTTGCCAGACTATATCGCTGGTAATATTAAACCCGAACCACAAGATGAGACTCAGGTTACTTTCTCACCGAATATTTCATCTGAGGAAGAGCGCATTGATTGGACCAAATCTAATCAAGAGATTTTCAACCTTATCCGTGGTCTAAATCCATGGCCCATTGCTCATACTCTTTGGAATGGTAAACGTTTCAAAATTTATGAAGGTGAACGCGTTGATGGACAAGGACAGCCGGGTTACATTATTGAAAAGACCAAAAAAACTCTTGTTGTGGCAACAGGTAACGGTGCCCTCTCTCTCAAACGTGTCCAACCTTTTGGAAAACCACAGATGGCTATTTCAGATTTTCTCAATGGTCTTGGACGTGATCTAGAAGTTGGTGATAGCTTTGGCGAATGATTGGAAAAAAATGGCGCGTGGAGGCGCCTTAATTGCCCTAGAGAAAGTCTTTCACGAAGAAGCTTATTCCAATATTGCTCTCAATAGCTTACTTAATAATCGTCACTATGATGATAGAGACAAGGGATTGATTACGGAGATTGTCTATGGGACTGTTGCACGTAAAATCACCCTAGAATGGTATTTGGCGCATTTTATCGAAGATAGAGATAAATTGGATTCTTGGGTTTATGACTTGCTCATGCTTAGTGCTTATCAGCTGATTTATCTGGATAAGTTACCTGCTCATGCGGTCGTTAATGATGCAGTTGCCATTGCTAAAAATCGTGGTAACAATAGAGGAGCTGAAAAATTAATCAACGCTGTTCTTCGTAAAGTAACCTCAGTTGATTTACCAAATATTGACACTATTAAGCGTGTTAATAAACGTTATTCTATTAAATATTCCCTTCCAGTCTGGTTAGTAAAAAAACTCATCGAACAATATGGTCAAGAGCGAGCAGAAAAAATCTTTGCCAGTCTCTTTGAGCGGAATAAGGCGAGTATTCGTGTGACAGAAACTAATCGACTTGAAGAATTCAAGGAAAACTTTCAGGCAGATTATTCGTCCTTATCACCAGTTGGCTTGACCAAGTCATCAGGACATTTTGCTTCAAGCATTGCTTTTAAAAATGGTGCTATTACTATTCAAGATGAGACCAGTCAATTAGTAGCTCCGGCCCTTGATATTAAAGGTCCAGAATTGATTTTAGACGCCTGCGCTGCTCCTGGTGGCAAGACAGTACACATGGCTTCTTATTTATCGTCTGGAAAAATTACTGCACTAGATTTATATGATCATAAATTGTCACTGATTCAAGAAAATGCAACGAGGCTTGGACTGGCTGATAAGATTAAAACCAAACAATTGGATGCTAGAGAGGTTGCAAATGCCTTTCCAGCAGAAAGTTTTGATAAAATTTTAGTTGATGCACCTTGTTCAGGGATTGGTCTCATCCGTCGAAAACCAGATATTAAATACAATAAGGATAGTCTGGATTTTGCTAGTTTGCAGGCAATTCAACTAGAGATTCTATCTAGTGTTTGTCAAACCTTGCGTAAAGGTGGTATAATAATCTATAGTACTTGCACTATTTTCAGAGAAGAAAACCAAGAAGTTATTAAAGCTTTTTTGGCTAGTCATCCTGATTTTGAGCAAGTAGCTTTAGATCACGATAAGAAAGATATTGTAGTAGATGGCTGTTTGTTAATTACGCCGGAACAGTATCATACCGATGGTTTCTTTATTGCAAAATTGCGTAAAAAAGCCTAGTGACTTAGTAGGAGGAAAGCTGGCATTCGTCAGAAAGACATATAGATGATAGAAATTTCACTGTTAACTGATATTGGAAAGAAACGTTCCAATAATCAAGATTTTGTAAATCAATACAAAAATCAGAGCGATGTGACACTTGTCGTTTTAGCTGATGGCATGGGGGGGCATCGCGCTGGAAATATTGCTAGTGAGATGGCTGTTACAGATATAGGTAGTCAATGGGCAGATACCGATTATACTGATCTTGAGCAAATCCGAGACTGGATGTTGGTAGCGATTGAAGCAGAGAATCAAAAGATTCATGCGTTAGGAGCTTCAGAAGAGTTCAGTGGAATGGGCACAACAATTGAAGTTTTAGCATTTGTTCAAGATGTTGTGTTATATGCTCATGTTGGTGATTCTCGCATAGCCTTAATTCGTGATGGAGAGTATACACAATTAACAAGTGATCACTCTTTGGTTAACGAATTGGTAAAAGCTGGCCAACTAACAGAAGAAGAAGCAGCAGTCCATCCACAAAAGAATATTATTACCCAATCTATCGGACAGGCTAGCCCACTAGATATCGATCTTGGGATCCAACCTCTTCAATCAGGTGATTTTATCTTAGTTAATAGTGATGGTTTATCCAACATGGTAAATCGTCAAGATAAATTAGAGATTATCTTATCGGATAAGACGCTTCAAGAGAAGGTAGAAAACTTAGTTGATGCGGCAAATGAAGCAGGTGGCCTTGATAATATTACAGTTGTCTTGGTTGCTTATAACGAGGAGGATGCTTAATGATCCAAATCGGCAAATTGTTTGCTGGGCGTTATCGTATTTTAAAATCTATCGGTCGCGGTGGTATGGCTGATGTTTATTTGGCACATGATTTGATTTTGGATAATGAAGAAGTGGCTATTAAGGTACTTAGAACCAATTATCAAACAGATCAAATTGCAGTTACACGTTTCCAGAGAGAAGCGCGTGCTATGGCTGAATTAAATCACCCTAACATTGTAGCTATCAGAGATATTGGCGAAGAAGATGGACAACAATTTCTTGCCATGGAATACGTTAATGGTCCAGATTTAAAGAAGTATATTCAAGATCATGCACCTCTTTCTAATACTGAGACAGTCCGTATCATGAGTGAGGTGCTATCAGCTATGCAGTTAGCTCATCAAAAAGGAATTGTTCATCGTGATTTGAAACCACAGAATGTTCTTTTGACAAAAGATGGGGTAGCCAAGGTAACTGATTTTGGGATTGCTGTAGCCTTTGCAGAGACAAGTTTGACACAGACAAATTCGATGTTAGGAAGTGTTCATTACCTATCACCGGAGCAAGCACGTGGCTCAAAAGCAACGATACAAAGTGATATTTACGCTATGGGTATCATGTTGTTTGAAATGTTGACTTGTCATATCCCATTTGATGGTGATAGTGCTGTTACGATTGCATTGCAACATTTTCAGAAACCTTTACCATCGATCATTTTTGAAAATCGAAATGTTCCACAAGCTTTGGAGAATGTTGTTATCAAAGCGACAGCTAAAAAACTTTCGAATCGCTATGGATCTACAACTAAGATGTACTATGACTTGACAACTTCCTTGGATCCAAGAAGGGAAAACGAAGCAAAAGTGGTCTTTCAAGATACAGCAGATACTAAGACCCTTCCTAAAATTGAGCCTTCACCTGTAAAAGAGACGCCTAAACCAATAGTTGCTCCCGTTGCTGTGGAAATGACAAAAGAACAAGGAGCTTCTCAAAAAGAGGCCTCTAAACCGTCGTCATCTAAAAAGGCCAAGAAACCCTTTTGGAAACGCCTATTTAGATTTTTCATTTTGGCTCTCGTTTTATTATTAGCCGGTTTTGCATTCTTCTTTATGTTAAGTAGCAATGATAGTGCAACAGTTCCTGATGTCTCAGGACAAACTATCCACGAAGCTCAAGCTACTCTAGAAGAGGCTGGTTTGACTGTAGGGTCTGTTTCTCGTAAAGAAAGTGATAGTGTTGAGGAAGGAAAGGTCATCTCAACAACACCGAAATCAGGTACAACTCAAAAAGAGGGAAGTGAAGTTGATCTGCTAGTTTCAAAAGGTTCTAAACGCTTTGTTATGACAGATTATACTGGGATGTCATATAGAGATGCTGTTAGTGACTTGACAGAAAATTATGGTTTGTCTAAAAGTCAAATTGTCAAAAAAGAAGTTACAACTGATCAATATGAACCGGGAGAAATTGTTAGTCAGACTCCAGAAGCTGGAGAAGATTTTAACCCTTCAGGTAATGATAAGATTGTTTTTGAAGTAGCAACTGCTTCAACAGTAACAATTCCAACTTTAGTTGGTTACAGCTATGCAGATGCCAAAAATGCTTTATTAGACCTAGGATTTAAAGCTTCTCAGATTCAGACAGATTCAGCTCAACCGTCGTCATCATCAACGGTTTATGCACAATATCCCTATGCAGGAATGACTGTTGAACTTTCATCTGGAGAAATGGTAACACTGTATCTAACAACTCCTGAACCATCGTCGACGCAACCGTCATCCTCTTCTGAGGAGGTAGATGCTGATAATGGTAATCAGACCTCTTCATCAAGTAGTTCAAGCAGTTCTTCTAATTCCAACCATTCAACAGAAGCGACAAGTGATGCAAATAGTCAACCAGAAGCTACTGAGTAATAAGGTTATTAT
>NZ_JBLOJT010000075.1:0-8975 GCF_047785745.1 Streptococcus pluranimalium
CGAATCAAAAGAATTGAAAAAATATCTTGTATTGTTTTTGATCTTCTGCTATAATAGTAAGGTATGTGGTGCTAGCACATCCAACATATTCTACGTAGGAGGAAAACACGAAATGGCTAAAGTATGTTATTTTACAGGTCGTAAGACTATGTCAGCTAACAACCGTTCACACGCGATGAACAAAACAAAACGTACTGCAAAACCAAATCTTCAAAAAGTTACTGTTCTTGTTGACGGTAAACCTAAAAAAGTTTGGGCTTCAGCTCGTGCCCTTAAATCAGGTAAAGTTGAGCGCGTTTAATAGTTAAAGAAGCTAGGTGCCAATCATCTGGCTTTTTCATTTTCATGATTAAGGTCTTTTTTTACAAAATAATTCTATTATGATAAAATGAAGTGATAAAAACTTTTTGAGGTAGTGAATATGACTGTGAAAATCAATACAAAAGATGGTCAAATTGAACTTTTAGACGATGTTATTGCAACAGTCGTTGGAGGTTCAGCAACAGAGATTTTTGGCGTTGTTGGCATGGCAAGTAAGAGTGCTATTAAAGACAATTTCCAAGCCCTTCTTCGTAAAGAAAACTACGCAAAAGGTGTTGTTGTTAAATCGACAGAATCAGGAATTTCAGTTGATGTCTACACTGTGATGAGTTATGGTGTTAAAATCAGTGAAGTTTCCAAAAACATTCAAGAACGTGTCAAGTTTAATTTAGAAAATCAACTTGGCATTTCAGCTGAAACGGTGAATGTTTATGTTCAAAATATTAAGGTTGTAGGAGAAGAGTAGTGTCAAATATTACAACAAGTTTATTCCAAGAAATGGTCCAAGCAGCGGCCACTCGTCTGGGTAAACAAGCTGAATATGTCAATTCCCTAAATGTTTTTCCAGTTCCAGATGGAGATACTGGTACCAACATGGGAATGACCATGGATAATGGTGCTAAGGAAGTTGCTGATAAACATGCAGCTACAGTTGGTCAAGTTGGTCAGATCCTTTCAAAAGGTCTTTTGATGGGGGCACGTGGGAACTCTGGTGTTATTACATCACAACTCTTCCGTGGTTTTGGACAAAGTATCAAAGATTTGGAAGAACTAGACGGTAAAGCTTTAGCGGATGCCTTCCAATCAGGTGTAGAAGTAGCTTATAAAGCTGTTATGAAGCCTGTGGAAGGAACTATCTTAACTGTTTCACGTGGTGCGGCTACCGCTGCTAAGAAAAAAGCTGAAAGTACGGATGATGCTACAGAAGTTATGCGTGCAGCTCTTGATGGTGCTAAAGCAGCCCTTGCTAAAACACCTGATATGCTTCCAGTTCTTAAAGAAGTTGGTGTTGTTGATTCAGGTGGTCAAGGTCTTGTTTATATCTATGAAGGATTCTTGGCAGCTATGACTGGTGAATACATCGCTTCTGAAGATTTTAAAGCAACGCCTGCAACAATGTCTCAAATGATTAATGTAGAACATCATAAGTCTGTAGCTGGTCATGTGGCAACTGAAGATATTACTTTTGGCTACTGTACTGAAATCATGGTAGCTCTTGGTAAAGGTCCTACTTATGTTAAAGAATTCAATTATGAAGAATTCCAAGGTTATTTAAGCGGTATCGGAGACTCACTTCTTGTTGTGAATGATGATGAGATTGTCAAAGTCCATGTTCATACTGAAGATCCCGGTCTTGTCATGCAAGAAGGCTTGAAATACGGTTCACTTGTCAAAGTAAAAGTTGATAACATGCGTAATCAACATGACGAAGTTCTTGAAAAAACAAATTCAGAGGCAACAGCGACTCCAAAAGAAGCCAAAGAGTATGGCGTTATTGCTGTTGTAGCTGGAGATGGTCTTGCAGAAATTTTCAAGGCGCAAGGAGCTGATTACATCATTTCTGGTGGTCAAACGATGAACCCTTCAACAGAAGATATTGTTAAGGCTATTGAAGAAGTGAATGCTAAAAATGTCATTATCTTGCCGAATAACAAAAATATTTTTATGGCATCGCAATCAGCAGCAGAAGTTGTGGATATCCCAGCAGCCGTTGTGGAATCACGTACAGTGCCACAAGGTCTAACAAGCCTTTTAGCCTTTGATCCATCTAAAACTCTTGAAGATAATGTAGCAGCTATGTCAGCAAGTCTTTCTGACGTTGTGAGTGGAAGTGTTACGCTAGCAGTTCGTGATACAAGCATTGACGGTCTTGATATTCATGAAAATGATGTCTTGGGAATGGTTGATGGAAAAATTCTTGTCTCTACGCCTGATATGGAAGAAGCTCTCTTGTCTACATTTGAAAAAATGCTTGATGAGGATAGTGAAATTGTAACTATTTACGTTGGTGAAGATGGAGAACAGGTATTGGCTGAGTCAATTGCTGAGAAATTAGAAGAAGCTCATGAAGATATAGAGGTTGAAATCCATGTCGGAAGTCAACCGGTCTACCCATACTTAATGAGTGTCGAATAATATATGTAAGCCTCGCTTTTGTTGAGGCTTTTAATGTTTGGTTTTTGTAGAAAAAATCACAGAAAATAGGTAGTTATTTGACACGGCTTTCATACTTGATATAATGACAGTATTAAAAGTTTTTGGGAGGAACTGTTATTATGGGATTTATTTTTCCTTTTATCATTTTGATTATTATTGTAATGATAGTTGCCAGCACTCTGTACGTGGTTAGACAGCAGTCTGTTGCTATTATTGAACGTTTTGGTAAATACCAAACGATTTCGACCAGTGGTATCCATATCAGATTGCCATTTGGTATTGATAAAATTGCAGCGCGTGTGCAACTGCGTTTGCTTCAAAGTGAGATTATTGTTGAAACAAAGACTAAAGATAATGTTTTTGTAACCTTGAATGTTGCGACTCAGTATCGTGTTAATGAACAAAATGTCATTGATGCTTATTACAAATTGATGAAACCTGAAGCGCAGATTAAGTCTTATATCGAAGATGCTTTACGCTCATCAGTTCCTAAATTAACCTTGGACGAATTGTTTGAGAAAAAGGATGAAATTGCCCTTGAAGTTCAACATCAAGTTGCTGAAGAAATGTCAACTTATGGTTATATTATCGTCAAAACTTTGATTACTAAGGTTGAACCAGATGCTGAAGTTAAACAGTCTATGAATGAAATCAATGCTGCTCAACGTAAACGTGTAGCAGCTCAAGAGTTGGCTGAAGCTGATAAGATTAAAATTGTTACAGCTGCCTCAGCTGAAGCTGAAAAAGATCGTCTTCATGGTGTAGGTATTGCCCAACAACGTAAGGCAATCGTTGATGGTTTGGCTGAATCCATTCAAGAACTTAAGGATGCCAATATTAGTTTGAATGAAGAAGAAATCATGTCGATTCTTTTGACTAACCAATACTTAGATACACTGAATACTTTTGCGGCAAATGGCAACCAAACCATTTTCTTGCCAAATACACCTAATGGTGTTGATGATATTCGTACACAAATTTTATCTGCGCTAAAAGCAAGTCAATAAGAAAAGCAAAAGCCAAGAAGTCTAGCTTCTTGGCTTTTGCATCTGTTAAATAATCGTATTAGAAGGGATAAAACACCTAAATGAAGTGTCTGACCACTGTCTGTTATTGAGGGATAGTAGGTGTTTCCCTTATAAGAGATTTAAAGTATTAATTACTTTTGCCTCTGCGTTTGAAGTCGTGGATAATTTTAAGAGCACGTTTACGTGTCTTGATGTTCGGACTTTTAAGACGACGGTAGGCTGATGAAAGATCAGTTTTTTCTGCCATAGTTTCCTCCTTATAAAAAGTATTCATTGCAATGACTATTTTATAATAACATAAAATAGTTAACCGGTAAAGTATTTTGTAGAATACATGGGGATTTTTCTTATTTTTTATTAACGTACACATGAGAAAGACAAGTTTATTCTAGCTGATAAAAGCAGTGAATCCTAGTCTTTAGGTTGAAAATGGAATAGATTCAAATTTTCTTGAAGCCTTTCATCTAAATTGTTTAATCTTATGACGTTTTTAGCCGCTTTATTGTCGTGATGAATATGATGTACTTCCTCAATTTGTAACTGTGTTTTGGAAAACGATTTGGTTTTGATGTACGAAAAAAGAGCTGACAGGGTCAACTCTTTTAATAGTTTTATTTTAAGAAACGTCTCAAGAATTCTTTGGTACGTTCTTCTTGTGGATTTTCGAAGATTTGTTGCGGGGAACCTTCTTCAGCAATAACACCTTTATCCATGAAAATGACACGGTCAGAGACATCGCGAGCAAACTCCATCTCATGGGTTACAATAATCATGGTCAAACCTGATTTAGCCAAGTCTTGCATGGTCTTGAGAACCTCGCCGACCATCTCTGGATCAAGAGCAGAAGTTGGTTCGTCAAATAGGATAGCTTCTGGATCGACTGATAGGGCACGAGCGATAGCAACACGTTGCTTTTGCCCACCTGATAGTTGACTTGGACGTGCTTTCCAGTAGCGTTCTCCCATACCAACTTTTTCAAGGTTTCCTTTAGCGATTGCTTCTGCTTCGGTTCGACTGCGTTTGAGAACAGTTGTTTGTGCTACAATAGCATTTTCCAAGACGTTGAGATTGTCAAAAAGATTAAAGGATTGGAAAACCATACCGAGTTTTTCGCGATATGTCGTCAGATCATAGCCTTTTTCTAAAACATTCTCACCATGATAAATAATGCTACCTTCTGTTGGATCTTCTAGCAAGTTGATGGAACGAAGGAAGGTTGATTTACCTGAACCAGATGAACCGATAATAGAGATAACCTCACCTTTGTTGATGCTTAAAGAGATATCTTTGAGGACTTCGTTATTACCAAATGATTTTTTGAGATGTTTGATTTCTAAAATTGGGTTAGTCATGAGCTACCTCCTCAACTTGCATTTGGTTAGCACCAGTAGTATAAGTGTCGACATCCATACGACGTTCGATGAATCGGAGGATGCGTGTTACCGTAAAGGTCAACACGAAGTAGATGACAGCGATAACGGTGAAGGTTTGGAAATATTGGTAAGTTTGGGTCGCCACAGTATTACCTGAGAAGTAAAGTTCGACAACAGAGATAACGTTCAAGACTGAAGTATCTTTGATATTGATAACGAATTCATTACCAGTGGCTGGTAAGATATTGCGAATAACTTGTGGTAGGACAATCTTACGCATGGTTTGATTGTGATTGAATCCTAGAGCAGTCGCTGCTTCAAATTGTCCCTTATCAACGGCAAAGATACCACCACGAACGATTTCGCTCATGTAAGCACCTGTGTTAATAGAAACAATGAAGATCGCAGCTAGGGTGCGGTCGAGAGATACACCAAAAGCTTGGGCAGTACCATAGTAGATAACCATGGCTTGTACGATCATCGGTGTTCCACGGAAGATTTCAATATAAACATTTAGCAACCAGCCAAAGAGTTTTTGAAGAATGGCAAGTGCTTTGTTGCTGGCTTTAGGAGCAGTACGGTAAACGCCGATTAAAAGTCCAATAATAGTACCAATGATAGTACCAAGAATGGAAATCAAGAGTGTGATGCCAGTACCACGAAGCAGCTGTTTCCAGTTGTTTTTAATAATATCAGTTACTTGAGCAAAGAAGCTCTTAGGGGCAGTTTCATCACTGTTATCTGAAGGTTGTTCCGCGATCATTCTGTCCATGAGCTCTATGCGATCATTTTCAGAAATAGTTGCAAGGACTTCATTAACTTGTGACATACGCTTGTCACCTTTGCGCATACCGACAGCAGTAGCGGCATTTGATTCGTCAACTTCAAAACCAGGTTTTAAGGTTAGCATTTTGAATTTGCTATTAGCTTCTTCAGCTGTCAAAGCTTCAGGACGTTCAGAGATATAGGCATCGATAACGCCTGATGATAGGGCTTGACGCATTTGAGAAAAGTCCCCCATCGGTGTTTGTGAATTAGCTCCTTCTAGGTCAGTAAGTAAGTCAACGTGCCAGACACCTTGTTGAGCAGTAACTTTAGCATCTTTGAAATCTTTGATTGATTTAGCATTAACGTACTTGCCATCTTTAGTAACCACGATAACAGGCTCACTAGTATAATAACTATCTGAGAAAGCAATTTCTTTTTTACGTTCTGCAGTAGGACTCATACCTGCAGCAATCATATCGATTTTCCCTGATGTTAAAGCTGGGACGAGACCTTCCCATTTGGTTTTAACAACAAGGAGTTTTTTATCAAAACGTTTAGCAATTTTTTGTGCCACTTGGACGTCATAGCCATTGGCGTATTGGTTGGTACCTTCGATTGGCGCAGCAGCATTTGAGTCATCATCTTGTGTCCAGTTAAATGGAGCATAGGCAGCCTCCATACCGACACGCAAGTACTCATCTGCTTGCGCTTTTGTAACTCCTCCGAACAAAAGGAGCAAAGCTGCAAAACAGCTTAAAAAGATCTTTTTCATGAAAGACTCCTCATTTTTTTATTGTGTCTTATCCATTTTACAGGAAAGAGGAGTCTATTTCAATGCGAAAGTCCCTAAAATTAGCGAATAATAATGCAATGATAGATTTAAAATTGCCATCTAATCCTTCTTTTTTGATTAAGTTTTGTTATAATGGAAAATAAGTTTAAATAAAGGAGTTATCATGCTAATCGTAGAGATTTTTAAAGCCATTTTTTATGGTATTGTGGAAGGTATCACTGAGTGGCTCCCTGTATCTAGTACAGGTCATCTTATCTTGGTTCAAGAATTTATTACTTTTAACCAATCGAAAGACTTTGTTGACATGTTCAACATAGTGATTCAGTTGGGGGCTATCTTAGCGGTTATTGTGATTTACTTTGAGCGTTTGAATCCTTTTCAACCGGGGAAAACGAAGCGCGACATTCAGCTGACTTGGCAACTTTGGCTAAAAGTTATTATCGCTTGTATTCCATCCATCATTATTGCCTTACCTTTTGATGGTTGGTTTGAAAGTCACTTTAATGATATGTTGCCAGTAGCTATCGCCTTGATTGTCTATGGGATTGCTTTTATTTATATTGAAAAGCGTAATGCGACAGTAGAACCCAAAGTAACTGATTTAGCCAAAATGTCCTATAAGACAGCCCTTTTAATAGGTGTCTTTCAAGTGTTGGCTATTGTACCTGGAACGAGTCGCTCGGGAGCAACGATTTTAGGGGCCATCATTCTGGGGACTAGTCGTTCTGTTGCAGCTGATTTCACCTTCTTTTTAGCCATTCCAACCATGTTTGGATATAGTGGCTTAAAAGCTATTAAGTTTTTCATTGATGGTAATGTCCTCAGCATCCCTCAGGTTTCAATCCTTTTAGTGGCTAGTGTGACAGCATTTGTCGTCAGTCTTTATGCCATTAAGTTCTTAACAGATTATGTTAAGAGGCATGATTTTAAGGTGTTTGGTAAATATCGTATTATTTTAGGTCTCATTTTGATTCTGTATACAGTAGTGAAAGGAGTCATCTTATCATAAGAAATAATCTCTTATCATCTGGTAAGAGATTTTTCTTGTTAATATCTCTACATAGTGCTATGATAAATCATCATATAGAAAAATAGAGGAATTTTCCGATGATTAAAGCACTTGAACTTTACCTTGTTACTAACAACAATGGTCTTGAAGCAGTCGCATTTTACAAAGATGTTTTCAACGCAGAAGTAGTTAATTGTACAACATTTGGTCAAGCCATTCCAGATACACCAGAAGAAAATAAAGACCTTGTCTTGAATGCTAATTTGAATATCAATGGGATTCGGTTGCAGTTATCTGATAACGGGTCTGGTCATGAATACCTACAAGGTACTAATATGACAGCTTGTATTCAAGTAGATGATGTGAAAGAGACGAAAACTCTTTATGCAAAACTAGCCGATGGCGCGCAAGCTATTAATATGGAACTTCAAGAAACACCATGGAGCCCAGCCTACGGTATTGTGGTTGATAAATTTGGCATGACTTGGCAGATTAACACAGATATTCCTTGGTTTGTCTCTGAAACTGTCAATTTTTAAGGTGATCGTATGACATTTACAAAAAATCTAGATTTAATGCTCTACGTGGATGATGTGCAAGCTGAGAAGACTTTTTGGTCTGCCGCAGGTTTTGTCATCGTGGAAGAATCTGAAATGATGGGCCTTGATACTTTTGATATGAAACCTCATGCAGAAGCAACAGTAACCATAACCGTCTTTGACAAGGATTTTATCGCTCAAGTATCACCAGAAGTTCTTTCGAATGTGCCAAGTGTGTTTTTTGAAGTAGAAGAGATTGAAGCATTACAAGCTAGGATTGCTGAGTTGACAGAGACTTGTAGTCCAATTGTTGAAGTGCCTTTTAAGACCTTTCATTTTGCTAGCCCAAGTGGGATTTACTTTGCTGTCAAAGGAGTGTAGGTGACTGTGATTATTGATTTTAAAACTGTATCGATCCAAGGACTTGAAAGCTCACCTGTTGCGGATGCTTTGGCCGGTCTGCGTGCCAATGAAGCGCACTATTTTTGGAATAAATTTAAGGTGACTTTTGAGACTAAGCCAGTGGATCAGGTGCCTGAACTGATGGCTGATATCGATGCTCTTTTAAAAGAAGAGCGAGATTTGGTATTTGCGGCAAAACCGCTAGAAGTTTCACTTAATTATTTGGAAGAAGAGCAGATTATCTGGACGCATGTCTTTTATGAAGATGGTTTGGCCATCAATGTTCTCTATGAACTGAATAATCCCCAAAAAACGAGCGGTGGGCTTGAAGCTCTCAGACGGCATGGCTGTCCCTGCTGAATTGGTTAATCATACTTAAAAAAAATCAAAAATAGCGCTATAATACGAATATGACAAAAGAATTTAGGGAATCTCAAATCCAAGAATTGCAACTTGCCCTTAAAGATAAGAAAAACAATGCTCATTATCGTAAACTTCACGCTCTTCTCCTCCGTTCCCAGGGGATGAATTTGACAGCTATCGCTAAAGAAGTAGGACTTGTTCATCAAACGATTAGAAATCTTC
>NZ_JBLOJT010000076.1:0-8944 GCF_047785745.1 Streptococcus pluranimalium
ATTGTTCTCAAGTACAGTGACGATTTGTCTGGTCTAAAAGTCCTGAGCAATAAAGGCTAGCTGCCCCTTGTTTCTTGACAATTCATCCCAAGACAAAATGGTAGGTAGCTTATCGAAAGTTTCTTTGATTTGAAAGTCTTCGAGTTGTCTTTGGACAGTCGCTACCGAGACATGACATTGCCTAGCGATAGCGGCATTGCTTAAGGCTTCAGTTAGAAGCTGTGTGATTTTAGCCCAGACTAGTTGCGAGATTTGGCAGTTTCTTTTCGCTAATGAGGTTTGAAAGACGACAACCTTGCGACAGTTTTTGCATTGAAAACGCCGTTTCTTGAGTTTTAAGACAGTTGGCATGCCTTGAACATCTAAAATCGGGATGGTTGATGGTTTTTGGAAGTCGTATTTGATCATCTTCTCTCGACAAAACAGATAAGCAGGCGCTTGATAATCAAGTTTAGCTCGTATGTCAATATGAGTTTGATGTTTCAAAACAAAAGAAATAGTGATCTTGTTATCTTTCAATCCAATTAAACCTGTGGTATTCTTAAATAGTTCCATATGACACTTTCTAATGAGTTGTTTGACGCTTTTCATTATAAGTCATGTGGGACTTTTTTGATACAGTCGAAAAGCCCTATAACATCCGTAGAGGATTTACGCACTACAGTCTTATAGAGCCGAAAAATATCAAATAGTCCCTCCTGGTCCTTTGAAAATTGAATAGACCGAGGTGGGACTTTATTTAGAACCTGTATTCACTAAATTCTTTTGTCATATTCTTATTGTATCGCTATTTTTGATTTTTGTTAAGTATTAGTAAGTCTTTTAACAAAGATTTGCAGACGGATTTCGGCCATACATTAGCAGTCAAGACCCCTATCGTTGCAACATGTGACTTTATGCCGAGATATAGAGAAAAGTTATTAAAGAATAATATGGACTTATCTGTTATCAATGAGGCATTTAAAGACTACAAAAATAGCGTGACATTTACTAACAGTAAACTAGATTTATGGTGGGAAGATCATGTTAGACATCTACGTCTAGGTCATACCGCAATGGAAATAGTCTTTTCAAACTATATCTCACCACTGTTCTCAGGATCTGAAAAACATGATGTTACCTGCCAATTTGGTATTGCTAGTGTACCAGGCAAACAAGCGATGACCGGAGGTGGTTCTATTGGCATTAGTAGATACTCCGCTCAGGTCACTCACTGCTTGAACTTTTTAAATTGGCTGTATTCTCCAGAGGTTTCTCGTCTATTAGCCTACCTTGGGGGTGTACTTCCTGTAGAAACAGTTATTGGGGACACTAATCTTGGCCAGATGTATCCATGGTTTGAGAATTTTAAGGAGATCTTCAGTCAGGGTAGTAGAAGTAACTGTTATGATTTTGTTACTGATTTAGATTTTGAAAATATATTAGGACAAGAGTTAATTGAGAGATTTTCTGAATGAAATAGTGGCAGTTAGTCTAGTGGCTAATTGCTTCTTTTTTTCAAAAAATTTCACTTTATAAAGTGAAAATACTTTCATTGAAACCGCATATCATTCCCTTTATAATTAACTTATAAAAAAAGTTTTTATTTAATTAAAATAAAGCAGGAGGATAATATGTTAGACGGTATTGCATTACTACTAATGTCACATGGTAATTTTGCGAAGGCTGCAATTGATAGTGCAGAGTTGATTGTAGGTAAGCAGACCAACTTTGAGACATTAGGAGTATATACAGTTGACGATGTCGAGGTTCTAAAAGAAGAGATGCTTCAAAAGATTTCCTCGTTGGATACAACTAAAGGACTGGTTGTTCTTACGGATATTATCGGAGGAACTCCAATAAATTTAGCATCACAACTTTTATCTCAGGAAAAAGTAGTAGTTGTCTCAGGGTTGAATCTACCCATGCTTTTAGAAGTTCTGATGAATCGTGGACAGCAAATTGAATCATTAGCTGCTGTATTAAAGACAGCTTATGACCAAGGATTTAGTGTCAGGACTAAACAAGATTTAATTGAAGAAGGAGAAGAAGATGACTATAGTCTTTAGTAGGATAGATGATCGCTTAATTCACGGTCAAGTAGTTACGACCTGGGTTAATATGCATAAGATTGAGCAAATTATTGTTTTGAATGATAAAGTTGCTGGTGACAAAACTCAAAAAAGTATTTTGACTATGGCAGCTCCACAAGGAATTTCTGTAAAAGCATTTCCTGTTGAAAAATTTGGTGAAATTATCAAAACAAACAAAATTACTAGACGAACAATGCTACTATTTACGACTAGTGAAGATGTATTAAGAGCTTACGAAGCTGGTGTTCCAATCCCTTCTCTTAATGTGGGTGGAATGCGGTTCCAAGAAGGTAGGGAGAAGCTAACTAAGTCAGTTGCTGTTACACCTTCCGAGAAGGAAGCATTCAAGAAATTATTGGAAAACTCAGTGGAAGTAACAATTCAGATGGTTCCAAACGATGAAAAAATTAAATTAGAGGAGGTCATTTCATGATCCAGGCATTACTAATTGCAGCGTGGGCTGGTCTATGTGCAATTGATGATATTGGTACTCAAATGTTGAGACGTCCCTTGCTGATTGCTCCCGTTATCGGCTTGATAATGGGAGATGTACAAACATCATTACTCATTGGTGCTTCACTAGAAGTTATGTGGATGGGTATCGGTAACGTTGGAGCTTATTCAGCACCTGACATCATTTCAGGTACTGCAATCGGGACGGCATTAGGTCTTGCATCAGGTGGTGTTGCGACTGCTGTAGCAGTTGCGGTTCCAGCTTCTCTATTAGCTCAACAATTACTCGTACTATATCGTTCAAGTATTGTTTATTTGAATCCAATCGCTGAAAAAATCGCAGAGACTGGTGACTTTAGTAAAGTTTATCGTATTAACTATATACCGATGGTAATTGCCTTCCTTATTCGTGCAGTTCCAACTTTCATTGCTGTATATCTCGGTGCTGGTGTAGTAGACCAAGTTGTTGCTGCACTTCCAAAAGAAATTATGTCAGGTCTTTCAGTCGCAGGTAAGATTATTCCTGCTGTGGGTATTGGTCTCTTATTACTGATGATGTTGAAAAAAGCTGAGCTTTGGACATTCCTAATCGCTGGTTTTGCTCTAGCAGTTTATCTGCAGCTTTCAGTTTTACCAATCACTCTAATCGCTTTACCGATTGCTTTGATTTACGACTTGGCAACTCAAAAAGCTCAAGTTAAAGAAGTTGTTGGACAAATTGATAATGATGAGGAGGACTATGATCTATGAGTAACAAAATTACAAAGCAAGATTTAAATAAAATATTTTGGAGAATGCAATTACTAAACGTAACTAATAACTTCCAATCAATGCAAGCTATTGGTTTCTTGTCAAGTTTCACACCCGTTCTTGAGCGTTTGTACAAGGATAAGCCAAAAGAGTTGCGTGTGAAAGCTATGAAGCGCCATCTTGAATTCTTTAATAGTCATGTTAACTCAGATGCCTTGATTCTTGGAATTGTAGCTGCCGTGGAAGAAACGACAACTGAAGATCAGAAGGATACTGTAACTGGTATCAAAACTGGCCTAATGGGACCACTCGCAGGTATTGGTGATAGTGTATTGAAATTCACTTGGTTACCAATTTGCGGAAGTATTGGTGCAGCTCTAGCATTAAATGGTAGTGTCCTTGGTCCGATTGTAATGTTCTTACTCTATAACTTTGTAAACATTGCGTCTAAATATTATGGTATCCACTTAGGCCACGCTAAAGGTGTAGAAATGATTGAAGGAGTAGGTGGCAATATACTGCAACGTTTATCAAATATTGCGAATGTTGTCGGTCTTATGGTTATCGGAGGACTTATTGCTTCTGTCGTTAAAGTAAATGTTGTCTCTGAAATTAAGACTGGTGACAACGTTATCCTCTTCCAAGAAATGTTTGACAAAGTTATGCCTGGGCTGTTTAGCATTCTGTTAACTTTTGTTATCTATAAAATTTTGAAAAAAACAAATGGCAAACATGCTCCACTATTGATCTTTGGAATTATGGTTATTTCTATCCTCTTGACCTATTTGAAAGTGTTAGGTTAGATTATGGCTAAAGAGTTTGAAGTGAAACAGTTACAGAAGAATATCTACACTTTTATTAGAGAAAATGATTCTGAAAATGAAGAAGTCGAAGTATTTCTGTTAAGTAGCTCAGACGGTGAGCCAATTAAGTTTCTAAAGAAAACTGATGATAACAAATTTAAAATTCTGCTAGAGTTAGATAGAAGACCGTATTTCCTGATTAAATCCAAGTCAGGCGAGTACAAAGTTGCTGAAAGAACTTTACCAGTGTCTGGAATGAATAATTTTAGAGATATGGGTGGTTATAAAGCTAATAACGGTAAGAGAGTAAAATGGGGGGTGTTATATCGTTCTGATCATATTCACAATGCAACAGAAGATGGTTTAGAATATCTAAGACAGTTGAACTTAAAGACAATTGTTGATTATAGGAGTGATAATGAGGTGTCAAAGTACCCCAATCCTATAATCCATGCAGGTGTCACGAGCTTTCAACTAGATCCATCTGCTCATGTTGCAGAGCTCGCAGCTCAATTTCAGTCTTCTAAAGAGGATGAGGACATTAACCTTATCAATAAAATAATTGAGCAACAAAAATCAGGTCAATTAGTAGATCACTCAGAAGTTGTCTATTCACAATATAGAACATTTGCAGAGGGTAAAGAATCTAAAACAGCATTTTCTAAAATGCTAACGGTTCTTGCAAATCCAAATTCGCCAGCTAGTGTTCAGCATTGTCGAGGAGGCAAAGATCGTACTGGTTACGGAGCTATGTTACTCTTAGGAATTCTCGGTGTCAGTAAGGAGGATTTAATTCACGATTATCTCATTACTGGAAAAAATCGTGAGGAACGCAATAGAGTAAAAATGGAAGGGTATAGAAAACTAACAACCGATGAAAAAGTGTTAGACCATCTCTATTCTTTTATTGATACAAAGTCAGATTTTATTGAAGCCTCTATCAATTCTATTTTTGATGATTATGGTTCAATTGAGCAATATGCTATCTCAGAGTTAGATATTGATAAGGAAATTATCGATAGACTTAGAGAAATGTATTTAGAGTAAAATATAGGAGGATAATATCGTGTATAAGAAAGTATCGGAGAGACTAAAAATCTTAGATAGCAAACCTAGACTTAAGGCGTTATTTATCCTCCTTTTTCGTTCGGAAGATTTTGTAACGAGTTCGTATATGGCTGAAAAGTTAAATGTAACATCACGAACAATAAAATCAGATATCAATGAATTAAAATCATGTATCCAGGATTTAGGAAGTATTGAATCCAAACGGTCATTTGGTTACAAATTGCATATCAATAATCCTAGTTATATAGAGCAAATCAAAGAGCTATTTCAGATATTTCCCTCTGTCAAGTTAGAAAATGAGAAAGATACATTTGTCTTACATATTCTTAGAAGGCTGGTATCATCTACAATACCACTCAAAATTGAAGACTTTCAGAGTGAACTACTCACGACTACTCCTTTGACCAGAGAATTACAGGAGGTGAAAAATCTCGTTTCGAAATATGGACTAACACTCCAGATGCGTCCGAAGTACGGTATCGAGATTGTTGGCCCACAATTTAAGAAAGTGATGCTGACCATCAGAATATATAGGTATTTTGATAGATACACTACTTATAAGTCAGGGGTCCCTGATTATGAAAATTTGTTTGCTTGTTCCGATTTTGACAAGGAACTTATCCGAAAAATAATTTTAAGCTCAATTACTAAATCTCGGATAGTTTTTTCGGACCTTAATATTGAAAGATTTATCATCTATTTAATTTATTTCCGAAATAATTATTATCAGAAAAATCAGGATCTAGAACTACAACCGATAAATTTTTGTTATGAATCTACGGATGAACATAAATTGGTTGTTGAAATTATTGAGAAATTAAATAGCCGTCTGTATGGATTTGTTTTCGAAAAAGAAATAATTCAGTTTTTAACTTACATTGCTGTTATAAGTACGGATTTATATAGATTCTCAGATTGTTCTAGTGAAAATTATAGTCAGCTTATTATACTTGCTCAAGAAACAAGAAACTTTATCCTTAGAGAGTTATCAGATTACTTCCGATTTGATTTCTTTGAAGATTACACTTGTTTTAAAGATACTTTGAAAATAATGCTTCCGATTAGCTTAAAGATACTGCTGAAAGTATCTGACAGTATTGATTTACGCTATAAGGATTTTAGCAGGAACGATGAGCAACCAATTTTAAGGTATTTCGTAGAGAAATTATCTTCAAAATTTTACGAGAAGTATGCTTATGAGTTTTCGAAAAGAGAGCTGGATATACTATACCTGACATTCTTAGGTGTACTTAATCGCATTGTACTTGATCGGAAAAAATTAAGACTAGCCATTATAGCCATTGATGGTCGATTGTCAACTCAGCAGTTGAAATTCAATCTGAAACACTATTTTTCAAATTATATAGAAAGGATCGAAACAAAAACATTATATGAATTAAATTACAGTGGCGATAAAAACTATGATTATTACCTTTGTTCCAACTTTGGTAAGAATTTAAACATTTCACAAAATCCAATTTACTATGTAAAAGATGGTTTGTCAGAATTTGATTATGATGATTCTTTTAGTACGATATTTTTTGATTCGTATTCGTATGATACAAAGTTCCCAGCAATAGAATTTCGGAATAATTTTATTGAAATTGAGCCTATGGATAATTTTGAAATTATTGAAATTGAAAATAATGGTACAAAAATTAGATTTAACCTGGATCTTTCATCTGAGGAGAATAATATTATTGTCTATCGTAACCTATCTCAAGAATATATTATTGATGTGCATATAAACGTTGAAAATAATCCTCAGCGTTTAAAAATGCTGTTAAATATCCTTAATAGTATGGTCTTAAGAAGTGATTTGCTTTCTAATAGTCATATTTCTTATCGTGATTTATTGATATAAACATTTTGGAGGATACTCATGTTCAATACAAATAATAATTCTTACAGAGCAAGAAAGTTTAGAGCATTGAAATTAACTTCAATTTCTACACTAGCTTTATTCTGGCTTTTGTCATCAGGACCAAATGTACAGGCTTTAGATAATAATAGTGAAAATTTGCCTACTAGCGTCTCTGTTACTAGTACTATTGATAGCTCACAAAGTATTGATACTACTAATTCAGAAATTAGTACAGAGACAAGAGTAGCTGAAAACGAAACAACTACTTTAATTAGTACTGATGATTCAGCACCTGGAGTGCAAACTAGAGCTTATTCAGCTGCATCAGATACCGAGAAAGCTTCAATTTCAAAAGATTTTTATGAAAATCTTACGAATGAACGCGTTGACTATACTAGTGAAATCGGTTTTGATTTCTACTCAGAATTACCTGCTCCAGGTGCAAAAGCTGATGGTAGAGGTGAGCCTTTGGAAAAATTGATTTCCAACTATGGTGATTCTTATGCCAATGATTCAATTCTTAGTGAAGATGTTATTAGATTTAGACGTTGGGAATGGCAAGATCTGTATAAATCTTTAGATCAGAAAGCTCAGGAAAATCCTGACTATTTGAACACTTATCGTTTACAGGCAGAGGTTTATTTAGTAAATAAAAATTATAAGGAGGCTTTTTCACAGCTAGATAGAATCTTAAGAAGAGATTCAAGCGATATTCATGCCTTATCTTTGTCTATCCTTGCTGCTAAAGTGACAGGTGAAAAGGAGCAAGTAAAAAACCGCTTAGCTGCTTTAAAATATATCTCACCAGAAGCAGAAGAAGCTGTTCATAATGTACTAAAATTTTCTGATTCAAACAATGCTAAGAAAGTAAATTATGGTTCAGACCAACTTACAGATATGGTTCCTGATGTCATTGCAGTTTTTGGTCAATCCCCAAATCCTGATGGTACTCCTTCACCGGCATTGATAACACGTCTCGAAAAAACAAAAGAAATGGCTGAAAGGTATCCAGATATTCCAATTGTGCTTAGTGGGGGTCCTGTTCGTTACGAATATGCGGAAGCAGATGTAATGGCAAAATGGCTTGTCGAAAATGGAATTTCTGCGGATCGATTGATTTTGGATGATATTGCTCGGGATACACCGGGTAACGCAGTAGGAATGGTTAAAGCGTTCAAAGAATTTGGAGCTAAAAAAGTCCTAGCTGTTGGTACAATTTTACACTTACCACGAGCTACAACCGTATTAAAAGTTTATGCTGATGCAGTAGGTTATGACATCACAATTGATTCAGCTGGCGGTGGAACACCTCCTTCAGGATCTAAGCAAGAAGTTGAAAGACTTTACACGTACGTAAATGCTTTGCGTGCAGGTTTCTTATATACTAAGGATGACTTTGATAAGTTTTCTAGAAGAACAGTTAAAGTTACCTTTAAGGACCATGATGAAAAAGTAATTGAAGAACGAGAATACAAGTTAGGTGAAAAAGTTGATTTCCCTACTTTAGCTAGAGATGGCTTTAGTTTAAAAGGTTGGGCAACAAATTCAGAAGGCATAAAACTAGATGAGTTCTTCCCTAAATTAGATACAACACTTTACGCAATTTGGGAGAAAAATCCTGATAATTTACCGTCAGAAAAACCAAAAGAACCAATCCAAACTGGTTCAAATGTAGTTGTAACTGAAGCTCCAGAGGCTAAAGAAAGTAATAAGAAAGCAGAATCTTCAGCTATCGTCACTAAGGTTTCAGAAGATAAAAAGCATTCACTACCTGCAACTGCCTCTGCGGTATCTCAAACAAAATCTTTACCTAAGACAAATTCAGTTAATAATTTATCTTACTCTTTGTTTGGATTCTGTTTGGTTGGTCTATTTTTTACTGGTCGTAAAAAAAGATCATAATATTTAAAAATATATGAAATTCAGGGAGTAGT
>NZ_JBLOJT010000077.1:0-8736 GCF_047785745.1 Streptococcus pluranimalium
TTATCAGCGTTCGCATTTGCTGCTAGTCACATAATAGCAGCTGGTGATTTTCAGGCGTTTTGGATATATGCTATTCCTGGTGCTTTGTATGCCTTAATCTATCGTTTTAGCAAAAATATCTATTTTTCAACACTAGCTCATATACTATGGAACGGCTTTGTTTACTTTGATTTGATAAATATAGCGGTTAAGTAAATATGATGTTTTCATCTAAGCTAGAAATAATTTGGATGTTTTTTTGATAATAGATGTTAAGAAATGGATTATATTATTTCCTAAAGTTGTCAACAAAATCCAAAACAATGGTTTTGTTTCAAAGTTTAGTTATAACAAACGGTATTTAAAAATGAAAAATTTAAAATCTTTAATCATTCTATTCATAATATATAGAGTTTCAGTATTGACTGTAAAAGTCGTTTCAGAAGTGTATCCCTTAACCGTATGGTTTAGAGAATTATTAATTTTATCAACGACAATTGTTGGATCAATTTGCTATTATAAATATATAGAAAAGGTAAAGAAATGAAAAAATTATCAAAAAAAGAAATTAGTATATCGCAATTGGAGGCAATTTCCGTAGGAAAAGTTTGTTCAATAGCAGCCCCTAGTTGTTGGATTTGGCCAACAACAAAGCAAATAGCTGGACTGATAAAAAATTCGCTTAAGAAGCCAGCTCCTAAATGTTTTCCAAAGAGTGCTTCGAATCCAGCACCGCCCGTTTTTTGTCCTTGATTAATTTTATAAGGCATGACAGAGCTCACATTAATATTTTAAGAAGAAAATCAATATTTTCATGACTGGGCGAAAGACAAGTCTCGTTTCTGGTGCTCTCTCTGTGACCATTCTCAGCAAACACAACTGTTTAGGTATTTAGAAAAATTTTTGATCAAAAAAGTAAAATAGCCTTATTTTCTGATGTACAGGAGGATTTCTGTTGACATCTAATAAATTTGGAGCAATGCTTTGTGCTCAAACTGGAGTAGTCGTCCAACCAGGAGTAATTTTAGGATGTGCTGGGGCTGGAGGAGTTCTTGGGGTAATGTTTCCTAGCTAAACAGAAAATTATAATACTTATGAAGGAAAATATGGATAAACTAAAACGTCTTCTTCGATGTGGATTTGTGTTGTGCTTGGTTATTGATTTGATAGTCTTTTATTTATTTTTTTAAACGATTGTTGATGACACGAGTGATTTAACAGTTTATTTCTTGTTATTGACAACTTTACATATATTAGTTGTTGTATGGGCTTATGTTATGTTAAAACGTTATAAAGCAAACTATGGCTTTTTCAATCAACAAAAGAAAATAGCTCTTTTAGGGGCAATTACCTCAGCTCTAGTAATTGTTCCTCTTTTTATCTTAGGAGAGGATGCTATACCAATGGCAATGCTGTTAATAAATAGTGTTATATTCCTTCTATATCCAAATCAAAATCGTTATATTGTACCAATAAAATAGATTAGGGACAATGTCCAGATTGGTTAGATAGGTCTCATATAATCTTTCATAAGTGGAAAATTACGGTGAATCAGGATGACTATGAATGAGTTATCTTGATTTTTTTAGTTTAAACAATTGGACTGACCACAAAATAATCTTTTTCTTACCATTCACAACATTAAACCGACCGTTTAGGATTTATAGGATTGGTTTGGTTAAAGATATGATAGACTTGGTATAACTAAAATTTGGAGGATGCTATCATGGGAAAATTAAAATGGTTTTCAGGTGGAAAAGAGCGAAAAGTGGATGCTTCATTTCTTATTGAAGAGTTACTAATTGATTTGAAAGATGATTCAAATAAGAAGCCACTAGAAGAAGTACTGGTGCATTTTAAAGAAGAACTTAAACTTGGGAAGGCATCAACGCCGTTTATCTTAAGTCGTTTCAATCTTGCTGTTTCTAAGGTGATTAAGGATAATCGGATTTCGTTGACAGATAGTCAGGCAGAAACACTTAAGAAAATCCGAGATTTATCGCACATTCGCTACGGTTTCTAGTAGCGGACTTGACGTATGAAAGGGAAGCAACCAGACATCTAATCAACTGAACAGGTAATGTAACGTAATGGTCCAATCTTTTTTGTGAGAGGATTTTGCTGTCATTTTGACAGCGCTGTGATAGGGTGCCTTAGGGGTACCGTTTGGGACTGATAAACGACCGTTTAGGATTTTATTTGAACAATATTAGCGACAGATGATATACTTATTGCGAAGACTTGTATTTAGGGGATTTAGTAATGATAAATAATCGAGAACAATTGTTAACAAAAGCTTATAATCTCATTTTAGACCCAACAGTCAGTCAAGATGAAAGAGATAGTTTAGTGGCCTTTAAGGCTGATTTGGAGCAAGGTTCAGATGACAGTCGTAGTGTTATAAAGCTTGCAGAATCGTTGCGCCAGTTATCCGTGAAAGGTCTGAAAAACGGGGAAAAATTGTCTCCAAATGTGGCGACATTTTATCGAGAAATTGCTTATGATGGTGAAAAAAAGTCCAACCTTGCTAGAGGATTGATGAGTATTGGTATGTGGGGACTTGGTAAATAATTGGGAGGTTTCAGATGACAGTTTTATATCGCAATGAACCTGTTGTGGTTTGGCAAGTTAATCGTATTGCACCTTATCCAGACTGGGTTCAAGAAGCATTTGATAAAAATATTATGGTCTGGGTTGATGACCATGTGAGAATTCTAATGGCTGCCTTACAACCTTCTGCCCTTGAAAATGCTAAAACAGGCGCTGTTGGAACAATGGCAGGTGGATTTGGTGGCTATGGGATGTATGTCTTAGCTTATCCAGGAGATTATCTTGATGTCAGTAATCATCGGGTGGTTTCGGAAAAAACGTTTCAAAAAGAATACGATATTGTTTAAAGATGAGGTAATAATGGTTAGCAAATTAAAATCGGAATTAACAACTGAGTTGATGACAGTCTTGAGTGATTATCAGGTGAAGAGGAATAGTGACTTAAAGTCATTATTTGACAAAGGTGTCGTTGCACTAGATGAAGCCAAAACAGATCGTGAGGTAGTGACCCTTGCGGCGCAATTAAGTCAGTCACTGTCCATTTATCTAATGAGTCATCGTTATGAGGCACCCAAGTCGGTTGTTGATTTTGGGGTATGGTTGAGTAAATATCCCAGCCTTAAACGTGGGCAACTAGCTCATCCCAGTCATTAGCGGGTCCACTGTAATATCACCTTCATCTCTGGAATGAAGTCGCAGTCTATGAAGGAAGAAAAAATGTCACATCGGACAAAAGAAGTGTTATGTGCTATAGCTATTAACAGTTTGATTACTTTGATTTTGGGTTACTGTTTTGAACAAAGTCTTTGGCGAATCCTGTTTATGGAATTTATCATGCTCTTTTTGAATATGATTATTTTTTTGGTTTGCCTGCCAACTCGAGGTGAAAAACTAGCATTAAAAGAAGAAGTAATCATGTTTGGTCATTATTTGACCCAGAGTAAGTGGGCATTTATAGCTCTAATCATTTTGACGATCGTCTATGCATTGATATCACCAGAATGGTCCTTCAGTATTTATTTTCTAAGCCATTATGCATTGTTGTTTATCAATTTTGGAGTAATCAGAAGTCTCATGAATGTTCCCCTTAAATTTGATTACGACCGTGATGACGATTATCAAGAAGGGGAGTAGTCGTTGTTTTGCCGTGCTTGGTCTGCAACCTAGCGCTTTTGTTGCTATGGTTAGTTAATGGTATGAGAATTGAAAAAACGGTCTAGAAAGTAATTCTTTCTGATCTGGAAAAATTAGGTATCATGCGAGCTTCTAGTAACAATCGGAAAAATGCTTATTCTTTAATGCTTTCTTTCCAAGTTCGGAGCGAAACAGTCTACTTTTGAAATGATTGGATTCAAAAAAAGTCTTATTGAGTTATTTCAGATAGCAATGAAAGGGCTCGTTTGTCTGCTAGCAGGATTGTCTAGCTAAGATAATTAGGAGCTTTAGACGCAGGTTATGGTTGAGCTTAACTAGCACAGTGGAGTTAAGTTAGGCTTAATCAATCTTTTTTCTTGATAATATAACTAATTAGTAATAAAATAATGCTAAAATCAAAAATAGAGGTAAACTGAATGACCATTGAACTAGGCATCACAACTTTCGGAGAGACAACACCATTGGAAAAAACAGGAGAATTGTTAAGTCATAGTCAGCGTATTCGCAATCTTATCGAAGAAATAGAACTGGCTGATAAAGTAGGTTTGGACGTCTATGCTATTGGGGAACATCACCGTGAAGATTTTGCAGTTTCTGCACCAGAAATTGTTTTAGCAGCCGGTGCAGTCAATACTAAGAAAATTCGCTTGTCAAGTGCAGTGACGATTTTATCATCTAATGACCCTATCCGTGTCTATCAGCAGTTTGCGACCATTGATGCTATATCAAATGGCCGTGCGGAGATTATGGCAGGGCGTGGTTCCTTTATCGAGTCTTTCCCTTTGTTTGGTTATGATTTGCGTGATTACGATGAGTTATTTGATGAAAAACTAGACATGCTTCTTCAGATTCGTGACAATACCAACTTGACCTGGTCAGGTAAACATACTCAATCCGTTGATAATAAGCCAGTATATCCCCGTGCAACACAAGAAGATTTTCCCGTTTGGGTAGCAACAGGTGGGAATCTTGATTCTACCGTCAAAATTGCAGAAAAAGGTTTACCAATCGCTTATGCGACAATTGGTGGCAATCTTAAAGCCTTTGGGCAGCTAGCAGCTATTTACCGCGAGATTGGCAGTCGACATGGACATGATTTAAGTCAGATGAAAGTTGCTGCGCACTCTTGGGGATGGCTTGAAAAAGATAACCAATCAGCCATTGATAACTATTATTATCCAACTAAAACAGAAACAGATAATATCGGAAAAGACCGTCCTCACTGGTCATCAATGACCTATGAGAGCTATCTGCAACAAGTCGGTCCTGACGGGGCGATGTTTGTGGGGGATCCAGAACATGTGGCAGCAAAAATCATCGGTTTAATTGAAGCGCTTGAACTTGACCGTTTTATGCTTCATTTGCCGATTGGCTCTATGCCACACGAAGATGTATTAGAAGCTATTCGTCTGTATGGAGAAGAAGTAGCTCCCATTGTTAGAGATTACTTTAAAGAGCGTTAAGTACAAAAAATATTAGCTCTCTCACTCATTAGTGAGGGAGCTAGTGTTTTTTATTATGGCTTTAAGTCAGCTTTTTCGGAGATAAAAACAAGAAAACCGCCAATTTGAGCTGGCGGCTGATAGCTTTTGAATTTTTAGTTATTTTTCGAAGCTTTTCGGATGTTTTGAATGATGATCATCACAATGGAGAGACCAACATGATAGGAAGTGTTAGGCCTAAACCGAATACCGGTCCAAAGGGAAAATCATCGGGGTTTAACCAAGCATATAGAAACATCAACACCAGACAAACAATAGCAACCGCAATGGAAAAGTACAAAACTTTTTTAGCCATAATGAACCTCCTTAGTCAATTCTTGATAGACAATAAGACAAAAACTCAACCGTAAGCTACTTCAGAAGACATAAAGGAAGATGTTATTTGGATTGAAGTGTTAGAATACCTAAAACGATATGTCTCCAAAATAGTGATTTAATCAAGTTTAGGTTGAGAAATATTTCATTTTTAAGTTTGCTGATGTGTCATTTTTGGGAATTAATGACCTTACAGATGTTTATACATCTTAGCTGTCAAATCTAAGAACCGTTCAATTAATTGATTGTGTTCTACGATAAGATCATAGAGCAAATCTTCACTTAAAATATCAGCTTTTAGCTGAGCTTTATCGTGCTGCTCAATGGCTTGGTACCATTCTTCACTACCATAGAAATGTCTTAGGATAAGATAGTCAGAGTAGTGGTCTTCAAATGCTTTTAGACTAGTGGATAGGGATTCAATGAGTCGTTTCATGTCATGATATTTATCTTCCAGCAATTGGAAGTTTTGGTCAGCATTTGTAATCATTTGAATTTACTTTCTTTAAAAACTCAACTTTATTTGCTTAGTTGGTGGTAGGGTTGGATTGTGACCGATTGTCCAATACTGCTGGCAAAAATCCAATCTTCAGAGGCTAGTTGGGCAAAATGTTCAGCACGACCTGTTAAAATAGCACCTTTAAAAGTGGCTTTATCGATATTTTTATTATTTTTGAGATAATCTTTAGCATCTGTTTCTAGGTTGAAATGAGAAGAAGACTTACCTTCAGTTGTTGTACCGTAAGTTTTCGCAAATATACCATCTTTGATTGCCTTGTTTAAGTTAGTGCTAAAGAAGTTTAGATCTTCTTGCGATAAGGAATTATTGGCAAATAGACCGAGTTGATCGGAAGGCGGCAAAGTAGAAACGTCAAAATTGCTAGATGTTCCGATCCAGAGCCAGTTAAGCATGAGGTTTTTAGGAAGTTTCTGAGCTAATTCTTTATACGTATAGGGCTTATCAAAGGTGATAGCCACCTCAATTGCCTGTCCTTGCATGTCCTTAGCTATATCTATTTCTTTAGCAACCTTATGGTTTTTACCCTCACTCCTAAAGTTAGTGTTATAAAACATTGGGGATTTGTAATTTTCTTTCATGGTATAAGCAGGACTGCCATCCGATTCTTGAAAAATCCAGTCTGCCTCAGTTGTATCACCATTACGCCACATAGAATAGTTGGCCTCGTAAGTCTCATAAGGGACGGTAATACCATTAATATTTTTAAAACGATCAGAGGTGAAGTTTCCAGTAGTTGTGGAGGTTGGGTTAAAATACCAACTTTTATATTGCACATTTGGATAGGCGATTTGGGAACGAAGGAGATAGTCATCTTTAACACGATTGCCGTGGTAACTGGTCAATTCAGTCATCCCTTTTGCAATCACGACACCTAATGCTAAGGCCCCGATAATACTGAGAGTAACCGTTTTCCAAAGTTGTTTACGTTTGCTCTTTTTAGCAATTGTTTCAAAGTCCATTGAAGTCTTCATAATAATATCCTTCCATTTCTAATTGTTGTTTTAGTTTTCGACGGCCTCGCATGAGGGTTACTTTAACCTTGCTCTCGGAGAGAGATAAGATATGGCAAATTTCTTTAATAGAGAAATCTTGAAAATAAAAGAGGTCGATAATGATACGATACTGTTCAGGTAAGGTTATCATAGCCTCATACAGGGGATTAAAATCACTGGGATTTTTCTCGATAACATTTTCGGTTTTAAAAAATTCTTTTTGTAAGATATCTAGATAATTCTGATGACGTCGAAAGCGATCGATATATTTTCTGACAGCTACTCGATACATCCAAGCTCTGACTTTCTCATGTGATAATATAAGATCACTTTCTAGCATCTGCACTAAAACGTCTTGGGTGACATCTTTAGCATCTTCTATGGCTACACCAGATTTTGTTAAATAAAAGACGATTTCATTAGCAAATCCGACAATTTCTGCTTCATAAGCGTCAAGCTTGATGGTTCTCACCTCCTTCTTTCACTAATATAACGAATGAGAATAAAAAAGGTTACACTTGGATTTTTATTGATAAGTAAATGTTTTATGTTAGACCTGGTTTTAGCCAGTTTATTGTTAGATTTTTGGAGGGATACAATAGTCTTCCTTCAATCTTCGGTCTCAATGACGTCCCAAATTATAGACTATTTCAGAAGTTTTCTTTCACGAATACAGATTATTAATATCATTTTATATGATAAAGTCTTTCTATACCAGTTATTTCAATGTTTTTAAACTATATATTTTTTAGTTTAAAAATATAGTTTTAATTTGTTATACTAGAGGTATCATTATCAAAAGGAGAAATGTCATGACACAAATTCCAAAAGTAAGGCTTAGAGACGGACGAGAAGTGCCTGTTATCAAGTTTGGCACTGTACATATCAAAGGGCAAGTCGGTAAACTGGCAATTATGGAAGCTATCAACAATGGCTATCGTTCCATCGATACTTCGACCAATTATCACAACGAAGGGATTGTTGGTCAAGCTATTCGTGAATCTGGGATTCCACGTTCTGAATTCGTGATAACATCTAAATTACCAGGTATGTTTCATCAGTATGATGATGCTCTGATGAGTATTCAAGAGCAGTTGGCTCGCCTTGGACTGACTTATCTGGATGAGTATATCATTCATTGGCCCAATCCTAAGGATGGTCTTTATGTGGAGGCTTGGCAAGCGCTTGTTGACGCACAGAAACTTGGTTTGGTTAAGACCATCGGGGTTTCGAATTTTGAAAAAGAACATTTGGATAAAATCATTGAAGCAACAGGTGTCGTACCAGCTGTTAATCAGATTGAAATGTCACCCTACTTTAATAATGAACACCTTCATGCCTACCATCAAGAATTGGGGATTCACTCCGAAGCTTGGAGTCCGACAGGGCGCCACATTAGTAATGTCAAGGAAGATGGAGCTTTGGAAACCTTAGCCAAAAAATATGGCAAATCAACGACGCAGGTCATTTTACGTTGGAACTATCAGCGCGGTGTTATTAATGTTGTTAAAGCATCCCAGTCAACACATCAACGTGAGAATGCAGCTATTTTTGATTTTGAACTCAGTGATGAAGATATGACAACTATTTTTTCTCTCGACAAGGGTGAAGCAGGTCGTGTTGAAGGGCAAAATCCCCATGACTATCATGAATATGATTAAAAGCTAGGCTTGGAATTTTTCACAGTCTCGCTATCAGAATGGCGGTATACCTGCTATTCTAG
>NZ_JBLOJT010000078.1:0-8690 GCF_047785745.1 Streptococcus pluranimalium
CTTCTAATGATGGTTTAGTCGCTTTTCATTATAAGTCATGTGGTATTTTTTTTATACAGTCAAAAGCCCTATGACATTCGCAGTGGATTTTACCCACTACAGTCTTATAGAGCCTAAAAAACACAGGTAGTGCTTGATGGAATCATCAAGCACTACCTGTGTTTTGTATTTATTATTTCTTAGCCTCTTGTTTTACTGTGATTTTTTTAATTGTAACCTCTTCTTTAGGTTTATCACCATCACCAGTTTCAACAGCAGCAATTTTATCCACAACATCCATACCAGAAATCACTTGGCCAAAGACGGTATAACCACCGTCTAGACTTAAATTACCACCATCTTTATAAGCTTCAATGATTGGTGCTGGGTAATCCCCTTCTTTGAGCTGGTCAGCTTGATTATTAGGATTTTGATTGATGAAAAATTGACTACCGTTGGTATCAGCACCAGCATTGGCCATAGCAAGAGCACCTCTGAGGTTGAAAAGAAACGGAGTGACTTCATTTTTAAACCCTGTTCCTGAATCAATCTTGTTATCTTTACCATTCCAAATCGACTGACCTCCGGTTCCATCACCATTTGGGTCGCCTGTTTGAATCATAAAATCTTTGATAACCCTATGGAAGGTTAGACCATCATAGTACCCCTCTTTAGCATGGGTTATGAAGTTTTCCACCGCTAGTGGGGCGTATTTAGGGAAAAGTTTAATATTAATATCGCCCATACTTGTCGAGAGGATAACTTCACTCTCATCCTTAGAGATCTTATTAGAGAGTTGAGGAAAGGCATCTCTTCCTGATTTTAAAGCTTTTTGGATATCTTTTTGATATTGATCACTAGTTTCTTGAGACTCTTCTAGAGCATTTTTTTGATTAACATAATCATCACCCTTTAGGGAGCGCTCGATCTTATCACAGCCTGTTAAAAAAGCAATACCAACTAAACTGATTAGATATAATTTTTTCATAGTAACCTCTATCTAAGTGTATAAATCAATGAAATTATACCACAATTATTCTTTATTTTGATGAAAGAACCTATGAAAACCTTTTAAATGTTTTAAAATATAGGCAAACCCGTGGTGCTAGTTGATTTCAAAATATCTCAAATGATAAGCCATTATGATTTGTTCGATTCTCAATTGTAGTCCCCTAATGCTTCTCGTCAACGTGTGCTCAATATCAAATAGCGCACAAAGTTCAGAAAAGCGAGTTTCGATCGTTCTTCTCATGGCAAGTAACTGTCAATGATTATGCTGTTCTAACCTATCTTTTAGTTCTTGACTGAGGTAGCCTAAATCGGTAAGAACTATAGATTGCCTACAGCCTTCTAGGAGTTCATCAACGACTTTAATATCGTGAACAAGGGCTGGTGTCACAACATAGTTGAGAATAATCCCCGCCAAAGTGACCAACATATGGACTTTAAAACCATAGAACCAAAGGTTTTTAGCGGTATTATACCCAATATCAGCGACATCATTGAAAAGCTTGGCGCTATGATTGCGAATAGGCTGGCAAAGTGGCAATGGAAAACTGTCCATAATCACAATAGTATCTGGCGAGATTGCCTCACTCAAGGCTTGTCGAATGAGTTGAACCAACCAAATCAATTGTTTTGTTCGTCTATTAAAGCGACTTCTTTCTAGTAAGTTATGACCAAAGAAAAGGTGACAAATCCTGTAAAAACGGCGTTGTGATGTTATCCCTAACGCAGCTTGAAGTAGCAATAAAACAAGCAGTGACTCATCTGAAACTTTGGCTAAACCGATATTGCGACGATGTTTCAACGAATCGGGGCAGTAGGTCCGATAAAATTGAGAACTGATTTGGGATAATTATTTGATATTCCATTGTAAATGATGGGATTTAGCGGTATACTGTAAGTGGCTCATTAGGACTACCTCCTGTTTGTTTTGTCACTTACAGTATAGTCCTTTTGGGCTTTTTATTGTTGTTGAAAATCAACTAGCACCACGAGTAGGCAAATATTAATAAAAGGAGATAATTATGGCTACAAAAGAAGAGTGGACAGGATTATTCGAGACTGTTGTGGGACGTAAACCGACAGCAGATGAGTTTATGGCAGCCAAAGAGGGAGGATTTGCCCCTTCACAAATCATGAGTATTGCTGCTTTTCATCAAAATCAAACAGATTCAGTCGAGACAGCACCTGCTAATGACAAGTCAGTGGTGGTAGATAAGCCCCAAGCTAAACAACCCGTGGGCGGTGTTAGTTCCCAAATCCCTAGTGTTAATCAGACTACTAGTGGAACGACTAGGTCATCGTTTGATCTTGGTATGATTTTAGCAATTGTTTCATTAGTATTATCCTTGGTTTTCCTATTAGCAGCTTGGTTGACTCCATTTGTGGTGACATTCTTGGTACTTCCCATCTTAAATCTTATTTTTGCCGGAGTTATTCTTTTCTTGAACCTTAAGAAACCAGGAAAACCATTGTCTATTATTGCGACAGCCATAGCAGGTCTTGTTTTGCTTTCGCCTTTAGGGGCTCTGATTTTCCATCATTCACAAGAAAATCAAACTAGCATTGATGAACAAAAAATAAGCCAAGAAACTGATAAATATAAAGAAACTGATTCAGATGAGGACGATAAAGATTCAGAAGATGCTGGTGATGACAAGGCAGACAGTACAGATGTTAATGATTACATTGATAATAATGCTAAATTTAATTGGACAGAAAAGAATTTTTCAGCCCTAAAATTTGCTGGTTATGATAACAAGGAAGGCACAGGTCTAAAAGAAGTCATCAAAGACCATGGCAAAGCAAATAATGCGGAAGTTTCAGGGAATGACATGACCTTAACTTACGAATCAGGAAGTGGTGCTAATCGTAAAGAAACACGTCTTCGTTTTGAAAAACAATATGATGGTCTCTTTATTTTAACGAGTGCTAATGCTTATGGAATTAGTGAGACTATCAAGCTAAATACTCAATATAAGTCTAACTGGACAAAGGAAGACTACGATAAATTATCAGAGGGTGACCGTGAAACAGGAAATGGGGGCGCTAAATGAACTGATGTTCAAAAAAATACGGTAATCCTAAAGATGCTTTCGTTCACTTATCTAACTATGGAGATTGCATTTCTACAATGCTAGATGTCACTTATAGTGATTATAACTCTGCTGATTCTAAGCTGACCTATGTTTCTATTGATTTTGTTGAAAAAGATGGCGAGTACTACCTCGTTCATAAATACTCAGATCAGGATGAAGACTAATGACAAACAGGCTTGGACCTGTTTTTTTATATAGTCAGGAGATACAAAAATACTTAAATAGTGTATAATAGTAGGGATTACGACAAAGAAAAATAGCTAAATAATTTTGAAAGACGCATTTAGTGGCTAAATAGAAAGGATTTCTCTTGCGAAAAGAAGTTTTACCCGAGCAACTTAACTATAATAAATTCCCAGGGCCTAGATTTCTTCATTTTGGAGACGTGGTTAAGAGTGAAGATGATGCCATTAATTTTAAATTGGTTCATAATGAGAAGGATGCTTTTAATCCGGAGACATTTGGGCAACGCTTTTCTGAGCTTCTTTTAAAATACGATTATCTTGTTGGTGATTGGTCTAGTGACCAACTGCGTTTAAAGGGCTTTTTTATTGATGATCATAATATTCGAAAGTCAAGTCGACAATCTCGGATTGATGACTATTTAAAAGAATATTGTGCTTTCGGTTGTGCCTATTTTATTTTAGAAAATGAGCATCCGGTAGAAATGGTCTTTGAGGAAGAAAAACTTCCTAAACGCAAACGGAATCGTAAGCGCAAATCCCCTCGCTCTGTAGTTGATGGTAATGCTGTTCGAAAAGAGATTGAAAACCCTAAGAAACTTAAGAAGCCAAAATCGTCTAAACAGAAGGCTAAGTCCTCACAGTCTGCGAATGACAATGAGCATTTTTCAAGTCGAAAACGTCGCTCAAAAATGCAAAATCAGAATCAAAAGAAGGATCGTTCTGTAAAAGATTCTGATAGGGCTGGCAGTCAGCTTCAACATTTTACCATTCGCAAGAAAAGTTAGAAGAATCGTATGATGTTAGGACAATTTTTTAATAAAAAAGCTCAGCTAAAAGCAAATTATCGAAAGTTTATTTGGATGCTAATGATAGCCTATAGCTGTTTCATTGGGATGATATGTTTCATGTCCCAACCATCCATTGAAGGTGTGACGACACCGAATGTTATTTATCTTGGTCGCCTAAGATTATTGCTTGTACCATTCAATTCTTTTATATATTTCAATGAGTTGGATACCTTATGGGAAAAGTTTTGGGTTGTGGGACAAAACATTGCCAATGTTTTTCTACTTTATCCTTTAGGGATTTGTATTCACTTACTGTGGGATAGCTGGTCAGGGCTTAAAAAGTCTTTATTACTAGGCTTAAGCATGAGTGCTTTTATTGAAGTGACACAGTTATTGCTAGACTTATTATTTGATTTTAACAGGGTTTTTGAGATAGATGATTTATGGACAAATGCTTTAGGAGTTTTTTTAGCCTATCTAACAACAAGATGGGTAAAAAATAGACAGTTGTCAAATAAACATGATTTAAATTAATATGCTATACTTTTAAAGTTAAAAAGACTATAATAATAAAAGTTGTTATCTCTTCTATAAGGCTATTTTGAGGGAATACAGGAGTTTCAATAGAATTGGCGCCTGACCGGTTAGTGCTTATTGAGAGGATGGCCAAGTGCTTATAACATGATTCCTTGATAGAATCAAATCGAACACAAAAAACGGGAAGTGGAAATATCCTCAGTATTATCGAGGGTGCAAGCCACTCCCTTTTCCTATGGAAGAAAAGGAGAGTTATGGAAAAGAAAATAGGGAGAAAAAAGTGAAACCAAAGAATATTTTAGTCAGGCTAGGTTGGTTTTTTAGACTCGAGAGAAAAGCCTATTTGATTGGCATTATTTCCTTGATGTTGGTATCAGTGCTTAATCTTATTCCTCCAATGATTATGGGGAAAGTGATTGATAAGATTACAAGGCAGAGTTTGCAAGAAACTGAGCTATTGTGGCAGTTATTCTTGTTGGTTTTAGCAGCGGTCGGTATGTATGCTTTGCGTTACGTTTGGCGGATGTACATTCTTGGGACATCTTACCGTTTAGGACAAATCATGCGGTCGCGTTTATTTGAACACTTTACTCGTATGTCACCTTCTTTCTATCAGAAGTATCGTACTGGTGATTTGATGGCTCATGCGACTAATGATATCAATGCCTTAACACGCTTAGCTGGTGGAGGGGTTATGTCAGCAGTTGATGCTTCAGTCACTGCAGCAGTGACCCTCTTGACGATGTTTTTCAGTATTTCATGGCAAATGACTTTAGTAGCGATCGTTCCTTTGCCATTTATGGCTTATGCGACCAGTCGTCTTGGACGTAAAACGCACAAGGCTTTTGGAGAGTCTCAGGCCGCTTTCTCAGAGCTTAATAACAAGGTTCAAGAGAGCGTTTCTGGTATTAAAGTCACTAAGTCTTTTGGCTATCAAGAACAAGAGTTAGCCTCTTTTCAAGAGACGAATGACATGACTTTAAAAAAGAACATGTACACTAAAAAATACGATGTTCTCTTTGATCCACTCGTTCTTTTGTTTATTGGATCCTCCTACACCCTTACCTTGGTTATGGGATCAGTTATGGTTTCAAAAGGACAAGTTACCGTGGGTAATTTAGTGACTTTTATTACTTATCTTGACATGCTGGTTTGGCCATTGATGGCGATTGGTTTCTTGTTTAATATGGTGCAACGTGGAACGGTCTCTTATGATCGTATCGAAAACTTGTTAAACCAAGAATCTGATGTTCAAAATCCTGAAAATCCACTGCCCAGTATTCAAAATGGGGATATCATCTTTGCTATCAATCATTTTGATTATGACGATGCTTCTTATACGACTTTAGAAGCTATTCATTTCACCTTGAAAAAAGGTCAAACGCTTGGTTTGGTTGGTCAGACAGGATCTGGGAAAACAACCTTGATTAAGCTACTTCTTCGTGAGCATGATGTCACAGATGGAAAAATCATTTTAGATGGTCACGATATTAAGGATTACAATCTTTCAGATCTTCGTCAACTAACAGGTTATGTACCTCAAGATCAGATGTTATTTGCAACAAGCATTATTAATAATGTTCGTTTCGGAGATATCAATTTAGATATTGACAGGGTTGAGCGTGCTACACAGTTGTCTCATGTTTATGATGACATTAAGGCTATGCCAGAAGGTTTTGAGACCTTGATTGGTGAAAAAGGGGTTTCCCTATCGGGTGGTCAAAGGCAACGGATTGCCATGAGCCGTGCCATGATTTTGGATCCTGATATCTTAATTTTGGATGATTCACTTTCAGCTGTTGATGCTCGAACAGAACATAGCATTATTGAAAATTTAAAGGCTAGTCGTCAGGATAAGACAACTATTATTTCTGCCCATCGTCTCTCAGCAGTGGTTCATGCAGATTTGATTTTAGTCATGCAGGATGGTCATATTATTGAGCGTGGTAACCATGAAGAGCTCTTAGCACAAGATGGTTGGTATGCTCGAACGTATGAGTCACAACAATTAGCAGAAGCCGTAGAAGAGGAGGTGGGTTATGACATCTAAAGGTCAACAATGGCAAGTTTTTAAACGATTGATTGGTTATTTGAAGCCTTATAAATTATGGACGATTTTAGCCTTATCCTTGCTCTTATTAACATCAGTAGTCAAGAGTTTGATTCCTCTAGTTGCATCACACTTTATCGACCAATACCTGTCTAACATCACAGGTGTTGCCGTTATGGTTTTGGTCGGATACTATGGCATGTATCTCTTGCAGACGGTGATCCAGTATTTGGGAAATTATTTCTTTGCGCGTGTGTCTTACAGTATTGTCCGTGATATTCGTCGCGATGCCTTTGCTAATATGGAAAAATTAGGCATGTCTTACTTTGACCAAACACCAGCAGGAACCATAGTCTCTCGTATTACCAATGATACAGAGGCAGTCAGTGAGATGTTCTCAGGTATTTTATCGAGTTTCATTTCAGCCATATTCATCTTTACGGTAACGCTTTATACCATGTTAACTTTGGACGTGCGTTTGACTGGATTTGTGGTCCTCTTTTTACCACTCATCTTTATTTTGGTTAATCTCTACCGAAAACGTTCTGTTGTCATTATTGCTAAAACACGAGCTTTCCTAGGGGAAATTAACTCAAAATTAGCTGAGAGTATTGAAGGAATTCGTATTATTCAAGCTTTTGGTCAGGAAGCGCGTCTCCAAGAAGAATTTGATGCCATCAACGACCAACATTTTGATTATTCAAGACGCTCAATGTCCTTAGATAGTCTCTTCTTGCGCCCTGCCATGAGTCTCTTAAAACTCTTAGCTTACGCTGTTCTGATGGCTTATTTTGGTTATCGAGGAAATGACTTAGGGATTACAGCTGGGATGATGTATGCCTTTATCCAATACATTAATCGTCTCTTTGACCCGCTGATTGAAGTGACACAAAACTTTTCAGTTTTACAAACCTCAATGGTATCGGCTAGTCGTGTCTTTGATTTGATTGATGAGACAGGTTATGAGCCAAAACAGGAAGCTCAAGATATTCAGATGACAGATGGTAACATCGAGTTCAAGAACGTGTCTTTCTCATACGATGGCAAACGTCAGATTCTCAATGACATTTCCTTTAAAGTCAATAAGGGTGAAACCATCGCCTTTGTCGGGCCAACAGGATCAGGGAAATCATCCATTATTAACGTCTTTATGCGTTTTTATGAGTTCCAATCCGGTCAAGTGTTAATCGATGGGATTGATATTCGCAACTATCCAGCTCATGATTTAAGGGATAATGTTGGACTGGTTCTTCAAGATCCATTCTTGTATCATGGGGATATTAAATCCAATATTGCGATGTACAAAGATTTGACGGACGAGGAAATAAAAGCAGCAGCAGAGTTTGTTGATGCAGATCAATTTATTCAAAAATTACCAGACAAATACGATCATGCCGTCGCAGAACGTGGTTCAGGCTTCTCGACAGGACAGCGACAACTCCTTGCCTTTGCAAGAACAGTTGCTGCACAACCCAAAGTGCTTATCTTGGATGAGGCGACAGCCAATATCGACTCTGAAACGGAGACATTGGTGCAGAATTCTCTTGAAAAAATGCGCCAAGGTCGCACAACTATCGCGATTGCCCACCGCTTATCAACGATTCAAGATGCTGATTGCATTTACGTATTAGATAAGGGAAATATCATCGAAAGTGGTCGCCACGAAGACCTTCTAGCTCTAGGAGGAACCTACCAGAAAATGTATCAATTACAAGCTGGTATGATGGAAGATTAACGTAAAAGGTGTATTGTGTATTCAATGCACCTTTTATGTTTCTTTACAAGAATAATTATGGGCACCTCTAAAAACTCCCTAACTTTCCCAAAAATGAGATAATAGAATCAAAAGTAATGAGGAGAGCTGTCATGCATTTATTCACAGACGATGAAAAAATCTTGTCAAAACTATCAGAGAAAGGTAATCCCTTAGAACGTTTGGATGCCATTATGGATTGGAACATCTTCCTTTGTTGTCAGAGTTATTCAGTCGTAAATATAAAGTCATCAGTCGTGGCGGTCGTCCTCACCTAGACTAGCTCATGATGTG
>NZ_JBLOJT010000079.1:0-8621 GCF_047785745.1 Streptococcus pluranimalium
TATTCGCAATCATAGCGCCAAGATTTTCAATGATGCCGCTAAAAACCTTTGGTTCTATGGTTTTAAAGTCCATATGCTGGTCACTTTGTCGGTGTTTATTCTCAACTATGTTGTGATACCAGTCTCTGTTCACGACATTAAAGTCGTTGATGAACTCCTAGAAGGCTGTAGGCAATCTGTAGTTCTTGCCGATTTAGGTTACCTCAGTCAGGATCTAAAAGATAGCTTAGAACAGAAAGGCTATCACTTATGGACACCATTACGTCAAAACATGGTCGGTGCAGAACAGCATAATCACTGGCAGTTACTTGTCATGAGAAGAACGATCGAAACTCGCTTTTCTGAACTTTGTTCGCTATTTGATATTGATCACACGTTAACGAGAAGCATTAAGGGACTACAATTGAGGATCGAACAAATCATACTGGCTTATCATTTGAGATATTTTAAAATTAACTAGCACCACGAGTATTTTAAGGTAAATATAAGAAAAACAAAGTAAAACGGTAAACTTTCTGTCTAAAAAGCTCTATGCTAGTAGATGGGGGATAGAGACTAGTCTTCGTGATTGGCAGTATAGTGTTGGTTTTGTTAATTTTCATGTATAGCCTTTTGAATTAAACTTGATATATGATCACTTTCGATTTGCCCTACTCATACTCACTGAAAATCAAAAGCAGATTAGCTGCCTCCGATGATGATAGAACTGGTGTTGGTCAAAGCAAGTCAACAAGGTTTGCTTTTGATTTTCGAAGAGTATCAAGTACTGTCCTGCGTCTTTTCTGTCCCTTGTCTGAAACTTAATTCATTTGACTATAGAAAGGCTGTTATTTCTAGTTTTTTGGCTACAAAGAAAAAAGATTGGAGAAAAGTCCATTTTGGACTTTTCTCCAATCTGCGTTGAGTTTATTAGTTTTTATAGGCTAGATATGCGATGTATATATGATGTGAGCCTTAATTCAGTTCATTTTCCGATTCAAACTCTCTTTACGAGATTGACTTTTGCGGAGGTGGGGACAACATCGAACGCTCGGAATTATTGATTTTGTCTTTCTCTGTTTTTATACCGTTCTACCAGCAGAGTAACTAATCGGTAAAACATAGTCTCGGCTAGTCTCTTCTTTAGCTATTTTTTTGATTAAAACATCGACAATGAGACTGGCTAGATCTTCGATAGGTTGCTTAATAGTTGTTAGCTGTGGATAGTACTGTTCGATAAAATCGGTCCCATCATATCCAACAAGTTTTAAGTTTTCAGGGATTTGTTTCCCCATTTGTTGGGCAACCTTAATCACTTGGATAGCTGTTAAATCATCTGAAGTAAAGATTCCATCTGGCTTTTCTTTAGCGATGATGGAGCGGATCTCCATTTCTCTTCTCAAAGTAGACAGTTCACGTGGGATACGACAAACAGGCGTTTCTTTTCCAAGTTCATAGGTGAAGCCTAGTTGGCGTAATCCTGTGGGTGAATTAGAGTTATCGTTACCTGTAATCATGATGGGATGTTTGCATCCTGCCTTTTTAAGCAGTTGTGCCGCTAATTTTCCACCTTCAAAATTATCAGAAGAGACAATAGGGATATGGGGAGCTAGATTGCGATCGAAAGCAACGATTGGAGCTTCAACTTTTTCATAGTCCTCAATACCGAGATTGTGGCTCGATGAGATAATCCCATCAACTTGATTAGCTGCTAGCATTTCCAAGTATTCTTTTTCTTTGACGGGATTGTGTTGGCTATTACAAATGATTGTTTTATAGCCCTTTTCAAAGAGTTGGATTTCTAAATGCTCTATGAGTTGTGCAAAGAAGATATTGGAAATATTAGGGAAAATCAAACCTACTAATTGGGGCGATTTCCCCTGTAAACTACGGGCTAGATTATTTGGTTTATAGCCTAGTTCTCGCATGGCTTGATGGACATTGTCGATGGTTTTCTGAGAAAGATAACCTTTTTTATTAATCACACGAGACACTGTCGTTGGGCTAACGCCGGCTAACTGCGCAACGTCTGTGAGTTTTGCAACCATAATTAAACGCCTAATTCAAAGTAGCTTCCGCTAATTTGTCCTTCCTGAATGTGAATACCAGTTTGGTCTTGATTTGGGAAGACACGACCAGTAAAGACTTTTTCACCATCATTAACAAAAATCTCAAAGATTGATTTATCTACAAAAATATTGAGTTTCGTTTCAGATGGGTCGATATGACATTGTCGTGTGCGACCGAAGTCAATAGCGTATTGTTGACCAGCAGAGGAACGATCGACAAGCAATTGTCCTTCTTTAGTGTCAATGGTGATTTTTAGTCCGTTATATTCTTGGTCTGCGAAGAGGATAAGTTCAGTCTTAGAATCGGAAGGCACAGTCGCTTCCAATTCATAAGTATTATTGGTGCTATTAAGATCTGTTAAGGTATGTGTTTCGGAACGCAACTTTTTCATGGCAGGCACAGGGTATTGGTAAAGCTTGCCATCTTTGATGGTTAATTCCTTAACTAAGCTCATAGCTCCCTGATAATCGTATTGATCAGTCGGATAGTCTATGTCTGGTAATCCAATCCAGCTGATGATGTAAACTTTTCCGTCAGGGGCGTTGAACCCTTGCGTGGCATAGGCTTCAAATCCATAGTCGAGATTATAAATTGGAGAGGCACCTACAAGTTCAGTGTTTTCTGTGTCAAACGATTGACAGATTTTATAAGTATTGGGATAGATGTTGTCATAGTCAAGTTCAGATTTGTCTAAACCTTGAGGGCTGTATAAAAGGACTGGCTTGTTATCAACAAAGACAAGGTTTGGACACTCAATCATGTATTCTGAACCAGTACCGCCGAATTCGAGATTGCCAACAAACTCCCAGTTAGTAACATCGTTGTTGGTAGCTTTATATAATTTGATGAAGCCTTTTTTATCAAGGTTTTGAGCACCGACAATAGCATAAAATTGACCTTGGTAGTCAAAGATTTGAGGGTCTCGGAAGTGTTCTGTGACATCTTGAGGTTGTTGAATCAGGACTTTTTCGAATTTTTTGATATGCCCCTCTTTATCCATCCAGGCCCCGACTTGTAGAGGATCACGAACCCAATCCTCATCACGGACATTACCAGTATAGAAAAGGAAGAGTTTGCCATCGATCTCATAAGCAGAACCTGAATAGGCACCATGGCTATCATGAGCGTGATCAGGTTCTAAAGTGATTCCAGTTTCTTTAAAATGGACAAGATCACTGGACTCTGTATGAACCCATTGTTTTAAACCATGGGCAGCACCAAATGGCCAGTTTTGATAGAAGAGCTGGAACTTGCCATTGAAGTAAGAAAAACCATTTGGATCATTCAGAAGCCCAGTTTTAGGTTCTAAGTGGTAGCTGGCAAGCCATGGAGACTTGGCTTTGTTTTCAATAATCTTATGTTTTTCATTTTCTGTCCAATCTTCATAACGACGATAGCGTATTTCTGTAGGTAAATTCATAAGTAAGATATATAAGAGCTAAGCAGTGGTACTAGTAGCTCTGTGTTCGGTTGACGGTTGTCGAACGGAACACATCCTTTCTTTCTTTATTTATTAGTCATAGACAGTTAAAACGATTTGTTTTGACTGTCATATTATGTCAATTATATAGTAAACGTTTTCGCATTAAAAATCAACGTTTTACTGCTAAAAATAACATTTTCTGCAAAACGCTTGACATATTTTAAAAACGTGCTAGAATGATAGTGTGATGTGAAACGCTTTCACTAAACTTAATAGAAAATTATAAAAAAGGAGTCTTTTTGCAGATGGATAACAAGCAAATTGCAGAAGAAGTCATCGTTGCCCTTGGTGGTCGCGATAACGTTAAAAGTGTAGCCCACTGTGCAACACGTCTTCGTGTGATGGTTAACGATGAGTCAAAAATCGACAAAGCCAAAACAGAAGAAATTGAGAAAGTACAAGGAGCTTTCTTTAACTCGGGCCAATACCAAATCATTTTTGGTACAGGTACTGTTAATAAAATCTATGATGAAGTTGTTGCTTTAGGTCTTCCAACATCATCTACCGGTGAGCAAAAAGAAGAAGCTGCCAAACAAGGTAATGCTTTCCAACGTGCCATCCGTACGTTTGGTGATGTCTTTGTACCATTGCTTCCAGCGATTGTAGCGACTGGTCTGTTCATGGGTATCCGTGGTGCTATCAATAACGATACTATCTTGGGTATGTTTGGAACAACTTCAGAAGCCTTCTCATCAACAAACTTCTACACTTATACAGTTGTTTTAACAGATACAGCCTTTGCTTTCTTCCCAGCCTTGATTTCATGGTCAGCCTTCCGTGTGTTTGGTGGTAATCCAGTTATCGGTTTGGTCTTGGGTCTGATGATGGTTAACTCAGCACTTCCAAATGCTTGGGCAGTTGCTTCTGGTGATGCTGAGCCAATGACATTCTTTGGTTTTATTCCAGTTGTTGGTTACCAAAACTCAGTTCTTCCAGCCTTTTTTGTGGGTCTTTTAGGGGCTAAATTGGAGAAAAAACTTCACAAGATCATTCCTGATGTTTTAGATCTTCTTGTCGTACCATTATTGACATTTACGATAATGTCAATCTTGGCACTTTTTGTGATTGGACCAGTCTTCCACGTGGTTGAAGAATACGTCCTTGCAGCAACAGAATTCTTATTAGCCTTGCCGTTTGGACTCTCTGGTTTGATTATTGGTGGCTTGCATCAAGTTGTCGTTGTGACTGGTGTGCACCATATCTTTAATCTACTTGAGGCACAGTTGATCGCAGCAGATGGTAAAGATGCCTTTAATGCACTGATTACAGCAGCCATGACAGCACAAGCTGGTGCGACACTGGCTGTTGGTGTAAAAACGAAAAATAAAAAATTGAAAGCTCTTGCTTTCCCTGCAGCACTTTCAGCTGGTCTTGGGATTACTGAACCTGCTATCTTTGGTGTTAACTTACGTTTTGGTAAACCATTTATTATGGGTCTTATCGCAGGTGCAGCTGGTGGTTGGTTAGCATCAATCTTTAAACTTGCTGGTACTGGCTTTGGTATCACTATCATTCCGGGTACTCTTCTTTACCTCAACGGTCAAGTATTGAAATACATCATCATGGTGCTTGCAACGACAGCTCTTGCTTTTGTTCTAACTTATTTCTTTGGTTATAAAGATGAAGAGCCTGTTGCTCAAACTGCAACTTCAAAGACAGCACCGTCTGAAAACATCAAGACACAACCAGAAGTATCTGCGGCTCCAGCTGTTGCTAAGGAAGAAATGATTGTATCACCACTTAATGGTGAGGTTGTCGCATTGACTTCTGTTAATGATCCTGTCTTTGCGTCAGAAGCGATGGGTAAAGGGATTGCCATCAAGCCAACTGATAATACAGTTTACTCTCCAGTAGATGGTACCATTCAAATCGCTTTTGAAACTGGTCATGCTTACGGGATTAAATCTAATGATGGTGCAGAAATTCTTATCCACATCGGTATTGACACTGTTTCAATGGATGGTAAAGGGTTTGACCAAAAAGTTAAAGCTAACCAAACAGTTAAGAAGGGCGATGTTCTTGGGACATTCAATCTTGACGATATTGCGGCAGCAGGTCTTGACAGCACAACAATGATTATTGTGACAAATACAGCCGATTACGCTGAAGTTAACCCAGTAGCATCAGGAACAGTTGCTGAGGGAGACAACCTAGTTGCTATCAAATAATCCTAAAGCTTTGAGAAGATACTCTAGTCCTAGATTAGGGTATTTTCTTGTTTGGGGATATTAAGGCGTATCTTGTTAGAAATAGCAGATTCGCTTTTAATGACATTAAAAAATGAGTGATAAAAGGAGATATTATGCCTAAATTATATGGAAGCTTAGAAGCTGGTGGTACGAAGTTTGTGTGTGCTATCGGTGATGAGAATTTCCAAGTTGTCGAGAAAACACAATTTCCGACGACGACACCTTATGAAACCATTGAGCGTACAGTAGAATTCTTCAAACGTTATGAAGACGATTTGCAAGGTGTTGCTATCGGCTCTTTTGGACCGATTGATATTGATCTCAATTCAGATACTTATGGCTACATTACAACAACACCTAAAGAGCATTGGTCGAATGTTGATTTGGTTGGACTGATTTTTAAAGAATTTAAAGTACCTTTCTACTTTACGACAGATGTCAATAGTTCAGCCTATGGTGAAGCTATGGTCCGTAAAGGTGTTGATAGCTTGGTTTACTACACTATTGGTACTGGTATTGGAGCTGGTGCGATCCAACGTGGCGAATTTGTTGGCGGTGTCGGTCATACGGAAGCAGGGCATGTCTATGTACCACGTCATCCACGCGACTATGCTAATGAGTTTCAAGGTACTTGTCCCTTCCATAACGGCTGTTTGGAAGGATTGGCTGCAGGCCCATCACTCGAAGCGCGTACAGGTATTCGTGGTGAATTGATTGAACAAAACTCAGAAGTTTGGGATATTCAAGCTTATTACATTGCGCAGGCTGCTGTTCAAGCGACGGTTCTTTATCGTCCACAAGTCATTGTTTTTGGTGGTGGCGTTATGGCTCAAGATCATATGTTGCGTCGTGTTCGTGAGAAATTCACCGTTTTGCTCAACGGCTATCTACCAGTTCCTGATGTATCTGAATACATTGTGACACCTGCTGTTTCAGAAAATGGTTCAGCAACCTTAGGTAATTTTGCACTTGCGAAAGATGTCGCAGATCGTAAGACTAGCTATAGTGTATTGTAGATGAAATCTGGTTTCGGCCAGATTTTTTTGATGTGGCAATGGTAAGGCTTGGGCAGAGATTTTATGAAAGCCTCTGACTTTATCTTGAATCGTTATTGAAAAAGGGGTATAATGACCCTGATTTATGTCTAGTAATAACTAATAGTGAAAGGGGAATGACATGGCTAAGCCTTTATTTTTAACGCCAGTGATGCAAGAAAAAATCTGGGGAGGTAGTCGCCTTGCCCAAGAGTATGGCTATGAGATTCCGTCGAATCATACGGGTGAATGCTGGGCAATTTCTGCGCACCCAAACGGTGTATCTAGGATAAAAAATGGCCCATTTAAGGGGATGGGTTTAGATGAGCTTTATCAAAAACATCCTGATATTTTTGGAAATCCAGATAGCTCAGTATTCCCATTGTTAACAAAGATTCTTGATGCTAATGATTGGTTGAGTGTGCAAGTTCATCCAGATGACAACTACGCCATGATACATGAAGGAGAATTAGGAAAAACAGAGTGTTGGTATATCCTGGCTGCTGAAGAAGGTGCAGAGATTATTTATGGGCATAATGCTAGCTCCAAGGAAGAATTATCTCAGATGATTAGCTCAGGTGATTGGGAACATCTTCTGTCACGAATTCCTGTTAAGGCGGGGGATTTTTATTATGTACCAAGCGGCACCATGCATGCTATTGGTAAGGGAATTATGATCCTAGAGACGCAGCAGTCTAGTGATACTACCTATCGAGTTTATGATTTTGAACGAAAGGATGACCAAGGCAATCTTCGAGAGCTTCATCTAAAGCAATCGGTGGATGTCATGACTATTGGGCAACCGCAAAACACCACTCCTGCTAAGATTGCAGTTGGTGGTCTTACATCAACACTGTTAGTAGCTAATCCCTTTTTTACAGTCTATCATTGGAAAGTGACACAATCTGTTGCTATGCAACAAGTTGCTCCTTATCTACTGGTGAGTGTTATTGCAGGAGAAGGCCATATTACTGTTGACAATGGGATTTTTTGCATTCGTAAAGGAGATCATTTTATTATCCCTAACCAAGTAGAGTCTTGGCAGTTTGATGGTAAAATGGAGATGATTGTTAGTCATGTAGGAGAATGAAGATGAACGCTTATCTTGAGAGGTTGTTGGTAGATTTTCCAGCCGAAGCTATTTTTTACGATGGAAAGTATTTTCAGGTAAAGTCCTATGGTGAAGACCTTTATGCTTTAGAGATATCAGAGCCAGGCCCCTGTGGAGATAAGGCACCTCATCCATTGCTGAAATTTACTTATCGAGGTAATAACATAGGCTATCGATACTTTGCGGATTTTGTGGTAAATCCTATAATGACGGTATACGCAACAGAAGAAAATCTTTCCTTTTTTCAAGAAAGCATGCTGAAAATCTTGTCTCGCTTTAAAGATGTATTTCCAGAGGAATGACAAGCAGTTTATGGCAATGATAACATTTAAAGATTCTAAAAGAGAGTTTAGCATTTGTGTTGTGAATGCTGAACTCTTTTTGCGATTACAATACTTTTAGTGCTACCTAGTTTTCTGTGTTACGTAGTTATGTTCCAGATGTTTTTTTGTGAGAGCACAAAAGTGACGTCCTAAGTTACTACAATTATAAGGGAAATAAAATTTAGGTATCATTTCGTAGGAGGAGGTGAGACTCCCAAATTTTTAAGTTATATCATTCTTGTTAAGATGGTAAGGAGTGTAGGAGTTAATATGAGAGTTTTGAAAAAGATTATAGGGGTATAAGAGTTATTTAATGGTAAGTACAATGAAAAGTTACTAATCTTTATTAAGGCTGTTCAAAAAAGGGGAATGGGTGATAAATGCTATGGTGTGACAAGGAGATTCTAGTAGGAGAATATTACATTTCGAGAG
>NZ_JBLOJT010000008.1:0-43695 GCF_047785745.1 Streptococcus pluranimalium
CAAGATTGATCGGCTGTCCTTGACTATTTGAGAATACTACATCAGTTGATAGCTTTAAATTGCGTTTGACAATATCAATAACATTGTTAGAAACCGAAATTGTCCGCTCGTGTATTTGACTAAAAACGCTCCTATTTACCGTCTTAATATTTTTTTGATTATTTGAATAGCTTTCAATTTTAGAGGTTTTGGATAATAATTAAAACTACCTGGTCTTCTTTCGATATAACCATTAAAATTTTGTTTGAAACGAAGAATACCATCACTACCATCAAAAGTACCTTCGACACCTAAAAGGTTGTAGTTTAAGATGCCTTTTTCAATACTATCTTTCATGATGTATTCTTGAAGAAGGGCAGGGGCATAAAATTTGTTAAATTCAGGGTAGGAGCCACTAAAGAAGTAGGTTGTTTCTTGCGGCATTTGAATAAAGAGGCTGCCTGCTAAAATGATATCTTGATCACCATATTTTGCAATAAAATCCTGTGCTTCAGCTTTTCGAGTGTCAAATGTTTCGGACTGACTGCTAAATTCACGGTGTTGATTACGCTTTTTCTCTGAGTTTGGATTTTGTTCTAAATCATTCTCAAGTTTTGTCATTTTTGCCTTTAATTTATCTTGATCTTTGGTTAGGTGATCAAGGTAATCTTGGAAGTTGAGACTGGCAACAAGAAATTTTGCTTTATCTTTGAAGCCATCATACAAATATTCGTAGTACTCAAGTGGTTTATCGTCATAGTCACGGCGATCAGATGTCGCAGAAGTAACTTTTTTGAACAAATCTAATTCATGACGTTTTAATTGACGGATGCTAATGCCGAAAGTGTTGGCTTTTTTTACCAGTGCCTTACCTTTTTTACTAAAACTATTTAGGAGTTTGGCGGGCTCGATGTTTTCTAATGATTTAACATAATGCCAGTCACTACTTTTAAAACCAGTTGTTAATCCTTGAAACTCATAGCCAGCTTCTTTGAAGGTATTTAGTAATTCTTGATTTTTATCTGAGATTTCATTGCCATTGTCATCATAACGCTGATAACTATCATAAGGTTTAACAGCTAGTTCAATAGTATTGTGTTGTTTAACAAATACTTTTAACCCTTCAAGGAAAGGTTTTAAGTATTGACTGTCATCATATACAGGGCCATAGTGGATTTCTGAATAAAGACCACCAGCTACAGGTGTACTATATAAGATGGCTGCTACTTGAACAAGGTCATTGTCGTCGACATAACCGACAGGAGATACCTGATAGCCTCGCTTTTCGAGAAGGTAGCCCATCTCAGAAGATTGTTCAAAACTGCGATGTTGGGCTTGATTAACAAAATGATCAAAAATGTCCCAAGTTAATGCTTTTACAGGCATCTTAATATTTGCTCCTTAATTTTTTGCGTAACGTATAGGCAGTGTTGGATAAGCGATAGAGAAGTGGGTTGACAGGGATATTAAATTCTCCAATAAATTCTTCAATCATTGGATTGAATTTTGATTTGAATTGGTACAAACCGCCGTCTAATTTGTTTTCAATTCCTCCCATATTTTGCCATTTAGCTCCTTTTTCAAAGGCATGACTTGCGGTTTCAAACCAGGTGATAAGAGGAGCGTTGTACTGTCTGTATTCTTCGTCCATACCGGCGTAAATATTTTCTGAAGTGTCTCCGTAGTTAATAGAGAGTGTTCCTGCTAATGGGACTATTTCTTGACCACTAGCTAATTTTTCATTGAAAAAATGGATCTCTTTTTCGAAGCGTTTGATATCGTTCTCGGTTGATTTGACTTTATTTTGACGATTTTCTGAAGTGAAAGTTGCTTGTAATGCCAGAGCGTCTTCGAGTCCTTTTTCAGCGATGGCTAGGCGCTCTTTGAGATTGACCTTTGCCATGGTAATAAAGGCATCGTCGCCGTAGGTTTTTAGTAATTTTTCGTAGTAATCTTGCCCACGAAGATGAATCTGTTTACGATCTTCAGTCTTTTTCATGAGTTTGGCAAAATCATCAACGAGGTCTATACTTCCAAAAACAATTTCTACACCTTTATTGCGTGAAGTACGAATACTTTGACGGATTTTCTTAGGTAGAGCCGCTTCTGAGAAACCTTCTGCATAGATATTGGCTTGAAAACGTGGTTGGATATTTTGAGATAAATCCTCTGTTCGTCCTGTCCATTCAGCACCAGCATCGGTTAGATTGTTGATAACATCGTGACCGAATAGTTTCTCATTTAATTCTTCATCGACGTGATGATCGGCTAAGAGGATGAATGGATCGCATTTGATAAAGAGGGCTTTTTTCTGCTTACCATATTTTTTTAACTGTTCAAGAACAAATGCTAGAAGCTCTTTATTGCCATAGTCCATAACAGGTCCACGAGGGATATAAATCATGGTAAAGCCCAGCGGCAGTGGTTGAACCAAGACAGAAGCAACAGCAACTAGCTGTCCATTATTATAGAACCCTATGCGGTCATTTCCCCAAGTATCCTTAATCTTAGCCCAAGAACTAGACTGTAGTAGGTTTGTTAAGGGATGATGGATGACAAACTGGTCGTGCTCTTCGGGAGAGATACCAATTTTTACAGAATATGTCATTACTTCAATACCCACTCTCTAATAGCATATGCAACACCAGATTCTTCATTTGATTTGGTGATGTACTTGGCAATTTTTTTGAGCTCTGGTACACCGTTTTCCATGACGACTGGAGTACCAACGACTTCGAGCATGGCACGATCGTTTTCTTCGTCTCCAATAGCCATCGTTTCGTCCATAGTAATCCCAAGTTGTTTAGCGAGTGCTTTGATAGCATTTCCTTTGCTGACACCCTTGTCAACGACTTCAAGATAGAACGGTTTAGATTTGACTAACATGAAACGATTGGCAAATTCTTCGGGAATGTTTGCAATAGCTTCATCAAGAATGTCTGGTTCATCAATGAACATGATTTTAACGATTTCCTTATCAGCCATTTCTTCAGGTGTACGGTAATAAACTGGCATGTCTACCAGTGTCGCCTCGTGGATAGTGTATTTGCCGATATTACGGTTGGCTGTGTAAATACCATCTTTAGTGATGGCATGCATATGGACACCAAGTTTTCTAGCCATCAATTCAATATCAAGGTATTCCTCGTATGAAAGAGGAACTTTAACAATGTCAGAACCTGTATCGGTTTCTTGAACTAAGCCACCATTGAAGGTGATGACATAATCACCCTTATCACGTAGATTGAGGTCATCTAGCATTTTGGTAACACCTGCGATGGGGCGTCCTGTAGTGATAATAATTTTGACACCAGCAGCTTTGGCATCTTGAATAGCCTGAAAAACTTCTGGTGTGATTTCTCGATTGTCGTTTAATAAAGTACCATCAATATCGATAGCAACTAGTTTGATAGACATGGTCGTCTCCTTTTTTCGTAAAAAGTGTTTCCTATCTAGTTTACTAAAAAACTGCCATTTTGTCATGGCAGAGCTTAGGTTATAGGGTGGTGGTCAGGTGGCCATTAGTGATATTTTTTTGAAATGTGATCTTGTCTTGGGCGAATAGATCATCTGTTTGCAACATTTCTTTTGGGAAGTAGAAGCGACGATCTCCGTGAATATTGCCGGACAGAGCTCCTACCAGCGTTGATAGCGATGATAACTCTTGTTTACTGCCATCTTTTTCGGCGATGTCTATTTGCGTCCTAGGTTTATCGCTTTCAGGTTTATAAACATCGTAGGGCAAATCGAGATTGATATGAACTCCTGTATAATAATCGGGATCAAATCCGGTCTGTCTCACCAAGTTTGTCATTTCAATCAACTGCGACTGATTTTCCGTGTCAAAACTGATGGAGGTTAAGAGTTTACGATTGATGAAACGGCTAGCCAAGTCTTTGAGGATACTGTCCTCACTCGTCATCCAAGCCTGAAAATAGGTATTCATAACGCCATCATCTAAGGATAGATAGTCTGATAGGCTTGACTGCTTTTCAAAGAAAGGAATGAGATTTGGCGCTGTTTGTTGAAAATAGTTGGGTGTTGTTTGATAGAGAGTTTTAGCCCTTTTGAGAAGATTTTGTAGGAGAACTTCCATGGCACGACTGGATGGGTGAAAATAGACTTGCATGTACATTTGATAACGGCCGATTAGATAGTCCTCGACAGCGTGCATGCCATTTTTAGCAAAGACAATCCCATTTTCAACAGGCTGAATGACACGTAGAATTCTTGTTAAATCAAACTGTCCATAGGATGTACCTGTGTAGTAGGAATCACGAAGTAAATAATCCATACGGTCACAGTCAATTTGACTAGAAATAAGTTGTACGACTTGTTTGTTGGGGTAGGTGTGGTTGATGACACTAGCAACTTGCTCTGGAAAATCGGGTGACACCTGCCGAAGAACGGCATTAACTTCAGTTTCAGAATTGGTGATGATTTCTTGAGTGTAGGCTTCGTGGTCTGTTTCAAAGAGTCTCTCAAAAGTATGAGAGTAGGCACCGTGACCAATGTCATGAAGGAGGCCTGCCACCATTGTTATTAATGATTCTGCGGGATTCCATTGTTGAGGGTATTGTGCTTCAAAAATCTCTGTGATACGACGGGCAATATCATAGACACCAAGGCAGTGTGAAAAGCGATTATGTTCAGCACCGTGAAAAGTATAAGAGGTTGTAGGGACTTGTTTGATACGACGGAGACGCTGAAATTCTTTGGTATCGATCAGTTGAGCGATGATAGGTTCCTTGACATGGATGTAATTGTGAATGGGGTCTCGGAAAACTTTTTCTTTCATAGCATTTCCTTTCAATGGCGTAAGTTAATTTTATTATAGCAAAAATTGCTGGAAAGCTCATAAATTGGTACAATGATAAGACCAAAATGAAGGAAGACATTATGAAAATTATCATTGATAACAAAATTATGATGGATCAGGACATCGATATGGTTCACGAAGAAGCTCATGGGGAGTATAAGGAGAAGGGGGATTTTTCTTATCTCATTTATACTAATTCGGAAAATGAGCGTGTTATTTTGAAATTTAATGCGAGTGAATTGACTGTTACACGGTTTAGCGAGCCTCAGAGTATGATGAAATTTGAAAAAGATACCTATGCACAAGCACAAATCCCTTCGCCGATTGGCTTGCAACGCTTGGTTACCAAAACCACACAGTTTGCATTAAATCAGGACGATCGAGAATTAATCCTCCATTATCAACTTTTATCCCACCCAGAAGCAGAAGAAGCCTTAGCTGATTATCAGATGCGTTTACGCTGGGAAGCGAAATAAAGGATAGTCTATAAAAGTAATCTCAAACAATAATTATCAGATGAATTTAGAGTGTTTTTTCTAAAAAACACTCTTTTTTAATTTTAAACAAAAAATATATTGACAAATCATCTGATGAATAATAAAATGTAGATAAATAAAAACGCTTTCAAAAGAAAGCTTCAAGGAGGCGACTTATGATGAGTCATAAAAAGGATCGAAGTGAAGATGTTACCTACAATCGGGCGAAACTGTGGCAGATTATTTTATTTGCCGCAAATAATACGTCTACCAATATTTATCTGGTAGCCTTTAGTTTTGTTGCTTATTTTTCTACTGGTGTCCTTGGTTTAGCGGCTATATTTGTTAGTCAGTTGATGGGTTATATTCGTATTTTTGACGGGTTTATTGACCCAGCTATCGGTGCCTTAATTGATAAGACGAATACTAAATTTGGTAAATATCGTCCTATTCTTGTCTTAGGTAACTTGATTACAGCTCTATCATTTCTATTCTTGTTCAATATCCATCATTTTGGTAAAGGAATGGTTATGCCATTGTTTATTGTGGCTTTAATTACCCATAAAATTGGTTATTCTATGCAACAAACCATTACCAAAGCTGGTCAAACTGCTCTTACTAATGATCCTAAGCAACGTCCTATCTTTAACATTGTTGATGGTATCATGACAGCTATTTTATTTTCAGGAAGTCAGATTGTCGTTTCTAGTTATTTAGTCAAAAAACATGGCGGCTTTACGGAAAGTTTCTTTATTGAATTGATGTGGCAGGTTATCCTTATTTCAGCAGCCCTTGCCGTATTTGCCATTATTGGTATTTGGAAAAAAGATAATTCTAAATACTTTGGACTAGGTGGTGAGAAAAACAAGAAAACATCACTCAAAGATTACTGGCAAGTTATTAAAGGAAATAAACCTTTGCAAGTCCTTTCCTTGTCTGCCGCTCTTGTCAAATTCTGTGCACAATTGTTTGGCGATGCTGTTGTCACGGTCATGCTTTTTGGGATTCTTTTTGGTAACTATGCCTTATCTGGTGCTATCTCAGCGATGATGGTCATACCAAATATACTCGTAACAACCTTTGCAGCCAGTGTGGCGCGTAAAAGAGGGCTTCGAAGGGCTTATATTTTAGCTCTGCAGATTGGTATCGTTGGTTTGATGGCTATGGGATCTCTTCTTTTCTTCGGTGAACAAGGTGGCTTGAGTTTTACAAAATGGACACCATATAGCATTGCTTTTGTTATTGCCTATATCTTTGCGCGCTACTTCTCATCAGCGCCGTCAAGTCTTGTTTTGACGATGGGAGCTGATATTTCAGACTATGAAACTTCTGTATCAGGGCGGTATGTTTCAGGTATGATTGGAACTATTTTCTCATTAACGGATTCAGTGGCATCTTCCTTTGCACCGATGGTTGTGGGTTGGGCTCTTACTTCAATTGGTTTTGCCAAAGACTATCCAACGGCAGAAACACCTTTGACACCAGAGTTGAAAATGATGACAATTATTTTATTTGCCATTATCCCAGCAGTTTTCTTACTAGTCTCACTTTTCTTGATGAAATTCTATAAACTTGATAAAGAAACGATGGTTCAAATTCAAGAAAAAATTCATACGATGAAAGCGGCTCGTGATAAAGAACGTGCTATGGCTATTGCTAAAAATGTTCCATTGTCAGATATGGATTATGTTGATTTATCAAAATATCCAGTAGATGATAAATAAAATGAATTGCAGTTGCCCTTTTTGAAGCAACTGCTTTTATACTAGGGGAGGATAAAAAATTGAAGAAAAAAGTTGTTGCATTTGGTGAAATCATGTTAAGATTGTCGCCCCCACAACATCAAACCTTGACACAGGCTACTCAATTAGACTGTCAGTTTGGTGGATCTGAATTGAATGTTCTATCGACTTTGGGGCAATTAGGGCATACAGTTTCTCTGGTGTCAGCCATTCCTGATAATGACTTGGGACATATGGCAGAATCATTCTTATTTGCTCACCAAATTGGACAAGAACATTTGGTGAAAAGTGGGGATAGATTGGGAATTTATTACTACCAAAAAGGTTTTTCTCTAAGAAATAGTCGTGTTCTTTATGATCGCAAGTTCTCGTCATTTTACGAGTCGCAATTATCAGATTATGATTTAGAGGCTATTGTTGAGGATATGGATTGGCTTCATGTTAGTGGCATAACGGTAGCTTTGAATCCCAATATTTGCGCTATTGCTCTTGCTTTAATGACTAAAGCAAAGGAAAAAAATATCCCTATTTCATTTGATTTAAATTACCGAGAAAGCCTTTGGGACTCTTTTCAACAAGCGCGTGACGATCTGTCTAAGTTGGTTGCTATGGCGGATGTCTGTATTGGGATTGAACCTGTTTCCCTATTGACGGATAAAGGAGGGGATTTGAAGGATGAGTTAGGATTGACGAGACCTTACAAAAATCGTGAGGTTCTGTTAACCGTTTTAGAGACAATGGCTGATCATTATGGTTTGAAATACATCGCCTTTACAGAAAGAGAAATTGGCGCAACCAATGAGTATTTGTTAAAAGCCTACCTCTATGATGCTCAAGAAGTTATCCTACATGAAACGGATAGGGAGGCTATTCAAGTTTTGGATCGCGTAGGAACTGGCGATGCCTATACGGCTGGGATTATTTATGGATTGCTTGAAAATGTTTCAGTTCCAGAAGTTTTAGAACTCGGTATGGCTAGCTTCAAATTTAAACATACCATTGAAGGTGACATCAATATCGTCACTAAAGATGATATTGAACAGTTTATGAAAAAAGGTGACTTGGATATTAAACGATAAGGAGAAAAAGATATGTTATACCCAATTTTAACGAAAACACGTAATGTTTATGATTTAAATGGTTTATGGAATTTTAAACTTGGTGACCATAATCCCCAAGAGCTCTTAGCTTCAGATGAGGTTATGACTGTTCCGACCTCTTTTAACGATGTGCTTGTAGATCAAGCTAAGCGAGATTATATTGGTGATTTTTGGTATGAACGTTTTGTTGAGATTCCTGATATTAACAAAGAGCAAGAAGCTGTTTTACGCTTTGGTTCTGTGACTCATTATGCCAAAGTCTATGTGAATGGGGAATTGCTTGGAGAGCATCGCGGCGGCTTTACACCGTTTGAGGTGCTTATGCCTGATCACTTGATGAAAGAAAGTCGTCTCAAAGTTTCTATCTGTGCAAATAATGAACTCAATTATACGACGTTGCCAGTTGGGAATTATAGCGAAGAACTTCAAGAAGATGGTAGTCTTAAAAAGAAAGTTCAGGAGAACTTTGATTTCTTCAACTATGCGGGGATTCATCGCCCAGTGAAGTTAGTGATTCGCCCTAAAATCCATCTATCAGATCTTGTTATCACGAGCCAACTATCTGATGATATGACTTCTGCTGTTGTAAAAGTGGATGTGACCAGCAGTCAGCCTGTCGATGATGTTAAAGTAAGTATTTTTGATGAAAATCAACAAGAAGTTGCCGTCTTGGAAAATGGTCAGGCTGAGCTGCTAGATGTTCGTCTATGGGAAGTTTTGGATGCTTATCTTTACACTGCACATGTTGAACTTATCAAGGATGGTAAGGTTTTAGATGTTTATGATGAGCCGTTTGGTATTCGAAGTGTTCGAGTGGCGGACGGTCAATTCTTTATTAATGAAAAACCTTTTTACTTTAAAGGTTTCGGAAAACATGAAGATACTTTTATCAATGGTCGTGGGTTGAATGAGGCAGCTAATTTGCTCGATCTGAACTTGCTTAAAGAAATCGGTGCCAATTCCTTCAGAACCTCACATTATCCTTATTCTGAAGAGATGATGCGCTTAGCTGATAGACTAGGGATTGTTGTTATCGATGAAGTTCCTGCTGTCGGGCTTTTCCACAATTTTAATGCTTCGCTAGATGCATCTCGAGGAGGCAATGAGACGTGGAAACGTTTAGAGACGAAAGCGGCCCATGAACAAGTGATTAGCGAATTGGTTCAAAGAGATAAGAATCACCCTTCGGTTGTTATGTGGGTCGTGGCTAATGAGCCAGCAAGTCATGAGGACGGGGCGCACGAGTATTTTGAACCTTTAATTAAGCTATACAAGGATTTAGATCCTGAAAAACGCCCTGTAACCTTGGTTAATATCATGATGGCTGATCCAGAACATGATAAAGTTATGGATTTGGTTGATGTTATTTGCCTTAACCGCTATTACGGCTGGTATGTGCATCACGGTGATTTGAAAAAAGCAGAAGAAGGCTTGCGGAAAGAGTTAGAAGATTGGCAAGCGCTTTATCCAGATAAACCAATCATCATGACAGAATACGGAGCAGATACTCTTCCAGGTCTTCATTCCATGTGGAATATCCCTTATACAGAAGAATTCCAAATTGATTTTTATGATATGAATCATAAAGTCTTTGATGAAATTGCCAATATCGTAGGTGAGCAAGTGTGGAATTTTGCTGATTTTGAAACAAATCTGATGATACTGAGAGTACAAGGTAATCACAAAGGACTGTTTTCAAGAAATCGTCAGCCAAAGAGTATTGTTAGGAGTTTTAAAAAACGCTGGGATAGTGTTCCGAATTATGGTTATAAAGCTAAAAAGTAGTATAATAACCATAAAAGGTTTAAGGAGGAACAATTATGGCAGCGCGTCCACTGGTTGAAAAAACAGCAGAACGCCTCTTGCAATTTATTTTGAAGCAGGGGTTTGAAGTTGGACAAAAATTACCAAACGAATATGATCTGTCAGAAGTGCTAGATGTGGGACGTAGTACCGTCCGAGAAGCTGTTAGAAGTCTTGTGGCTCGTAATATTTTAGAGGTCAGACAAGGCTCAGGAACTTATATTAGTTCCAAACAAGGAGTTGCTGAAGATCCCTTTGGATTTGCTTTTGTCAAAGATCGCATCAAATTAACGACAGATTTATTTGAATTAAGGTATCTTTTGGAACCAAGAATTGCTGAACGTGCCGCCCAATTTGCTAAAGAAGAAGACATTGAGCGTTTGGAAAAACTTGCTCTGGCTATTGAAGAAGCACTAAAAGCTGATGATCCAAAACATTTAGAGCTAGATGTGGCATTCCACAGTTTAATAGCGGAAATGAGTGGGAACATTGCGGTTAAAAGTTTGATTCCTGTGATTAATGAATCCATACAAATCATCAATGAAGATTACACAAATCGTCAGATGAAACAAGCTAGTATTGAGGCTCATCGTAATATCGTAAACGCTATTAAAGCAAGGCACCCAATAGGTGCTTATGATAGTATGATGTCTCATATCTTAACCGTCAGACAAACTGTGTTAGATAACTGGTACGAAAAGAAAATTGAACTACATGGACTGCCGAAATCTAACGAATGATTAGCTACCTATAGCATATATAAAAAGATTGGGGCTATCCCCAATCTTTTTATATTTAAGCAGAAAACTCTTGACAAATCATCTGATGAATTTTATAATTAATTCATGATAACGATTACAAAAAAAGGAGGGGGCTATGTTAAATGTTCTAAAAGAAAATTATTTCTTTGCCGTTATACGTGGCAAAGATGAAAATGATGCGAAAGAGATTGCGCGACGTGCTATTGAGGGAGGGATTCGAAATATTGAAATCACCTTTTCAACACCCAATGCCCCTCAGGTTATTCGTGATTTGACAGAAGAGTTTGAGAACTGTGATGATGTCGTTATTGGGGCAGGAACTGTGATGACAGTTAAACTTGCTAAAGAAGCGATTGTTGCTGGTGCGAAATTCTTAGTTAGTCCGCATTTTTCTGCTGAGATTCAAGGTGTAGCAAAAGAAACTAAAAATCTTTACTTCCCAGGTTGTGCTACGGCGACTGAGGTGGTTACGGCAATGGAAGCTGGCTGTTCGATCATCAAGATTTTTCCTGGAGGCATTGTAGGACCAAGTTTCATTAAAGATATTCACGGTCCGATTCCTCAAGTGGATTTAATGCCATCTGGGGGAGTATCCGTAGCCAATGTTGCTGATTGGAAAAAGGCTGGAGCTTGTGCTGTAGGTATCGGTTCTGCCTTGGTAGCATGTGTCGCTGATGATGGATATGATTCAGTGACTGAGATTGCAAAAGAATTTATTGCAGCTGTAGGAGAATAAGATGGGATTTAATGACGAAACTTTTATGTTAACGAGCGAGCCAGCTCTAAAACTGTATGATCAAATTAAGGATCAACCGATTTTTGACTACCATTGCCATCTTGATCCAAAAGAAATTTTTGAGGATAAGGTCTATGACAATATCGTTGATTTATGGCTGGGTGGTGATCATTACAAATGGCGTCTCATGCGGGCGCACGGTGTCTCTGAAGACTATATCACAGGAGCAGCTTCTAAATTAGATAAGTTCAAAGCCTTTGCGCGCAGTCTCTCACGTTCTTATGGCAATCCTGTGTATCATTGGTCAGCCATGGAGTTAAAAAACGTCTTTGGGATTGATGAGGTGTTAACAGAAGAAAATGCTGAAGATATTTACCATCGGATTAATGAAACGCTAAAAACTAAAAAGATTAGCCCACGTAAACTGATTAAGGATAGTCAGGTGACGTTTATCGGAACGACAGATCATCCTTTGGATTCTTTAGAATGGCATCAAAAATTAGCTGACGATGTTAGTTTTGACACGACTGTTGCACCGACCTTTCGTCCAGATGAGGCTTTTATCGAACATCGAAACTTTACAGATTTCATTCGTCGATTGAGTCAGGTGACAGCAGTATCAATTGAAGAATTTCAAGACGTTATCGACGCTCTGGAAAAGCGTGTCGCTTATTTTGCTGAAAAAGGCTGCAAAGCAAGTGATATTAGCTTTACCGAGATTGTCTTTGAAGAAGCTGATAAAGAGACTTTGGATAGTCTTTTGAAAACTGTTCAAGAAGGCTATCAGCCAAACCAGTTGGAAATCAATCAATGGCAAACGGCAGTATTTGCAGAACTTTGTCGCCTTTATAAACAATATGGCTTTGTAACACAGGTTCATTTTGGAGCTTTGCGTAATAATCATTCTGGCATTTTTCAACAATTAGGAAGTGATGTCGGGGTGGATTCGCTTGGTGATCAAACAGCACTGGCTATTAACATGAATCGACTTTTGGATCATTTAGCTCAACAAAACAATCTACCAAAAATGATTTGGTATAACTTAAATCCTAGCTACAACATTATTGTTGCTAATACTCTAGCCAACTTCCAAACTAACGAAGAAGGGATTAAATCCTACCTTCAGTTTGGTGCTGGTTGGTGGTTTGCAGATACAAAGTCTGGTATGCTAAGCCAAATGACGGCCCTTGCTGAACAAGGTGTACTAGCAAATTTTGTTGGGATGTTAACAGACTCTCGAAGCTTCTTGTCTTATCAACGTCATGATTATTTCCGTCGCATCCTTGCTTCTTATTTGGGACAATGGATGGTAGAGGGTGAAGTTCCAAACGATTATGACGCAATAGGTCAAATGGCTAAGGATATTGCTTATCACAATGCTGTTGAATATTTTAACGATTAAAGAAAAAAACTTATCGTCAGCAAGGCTCTTGCTTGAAGATAACTAAGGTATGGGGGAATTATTATGAAAATGTCATTTCGTTGGTACGGGAAAAATGATCCTGTGTCACTTGAAGAAATTAAAGCCATCCCAGGCATGCAGGGGATTGTAACAGCGGTTTATGATGTGCCTGTCGGACAGGCATGGCCTTTAGAGAATATCCTTGAACTCAAAAAAATGGTCGAAGATGCAGGTCTTGAAATTACAGTTATTGAATCCATTCCTGTTCATGAGGATATTAAGCAAGGAAAACCCAATCGTGATGAATTGATTGAAAATTATAAAACGTCCATCAAAAATGTTGGAGAAGCTGGTATTCCGGTTGTTTGTTACAATTTTATGCCGGTTTTTGACTGGACGCGTTCTGATCTGAATCACCCACTTCCAGACGGTTCAACCTCACTTGCCTTTCTCAAAGAAGATTTAGAAGGGGTTGATCCAGTGGCAGATGATTTGAACTTGCCAGGTTGGGACTCATCTTATTCAAAAGAAGAGATGAAAGCGATTATTGAGAATTATCGCAATAATATTTCTGAAGAAGATTTGTGGGCTAACTTAGAGTACTTCATCGAAGCGATTATGCCAACAGCTGAAGCTGCGGGCGTTAAAATGGCGATTCACCCTGATGACCCACCATATAGCATCTTTGGACTTCCACGTATCATCACTGGTCAAGAAGCTATTGAACGCTTCCTTAATATTTATGATTCGTCAAATAATGGCATTACCATGTGTGTGGGTTCATATGCATCAGATCCTCAAAATGATGTGATTGTCATGACAGAATATGCTCTAAAACGCAATCGCATCAACTTTATGCACACACGAAATGTTACTGCGGGAGACTGGGGCTTTCAAGAAACCGCGCATTTGTCGCAAGCTGGTGATATTGATATGAATGCTATCGTGAAACTTTTGGTTGATTATGACTGGAAAGGTTCTCTTCGTCCTGACCATGGACGTCGTATCTGGTCTGATCAGACAAAAACACCTGGCTATGGTATTTATGATCGTGCTCTTGGAGCCACTTATTTCAACGGTTTGTATGAAGCCAATATGCGTGCTGCAGGAAAAACACCTGATTTTGGAATTACCGTGAAAACAGTGGGAGATAAATAGCTGAACCGTCATTTTCTAATATAAAGAGAGGAAAAACATCATGTCTAGAGTAATTGAATTTAAAGAAAAAGTTGTTGTTGTGACTGGAGCAGGAGGTGTTCTCTGTGGCTATATGGCGAAAGAGTTTGCGAAAGCTGGTGCTAAAGTTGCACTCTTAGATTTGAACCAAGAAGCAGCTCAGAAATTTGTTGATGACATTGAAGCTGAAGGTGGCATTGCTAAAGCTTATAAAGCCAATGTTTTGGATAAAGACAATCTTGAAGAAGTACGCCAAGCGGTTGTATCGGATTTGGGTCCGACAGATATTCTTGTCAACGGGGCAGGGGGAAATAACCCTAAAGCGACGACAGACAATGAGTTTCACCAAACAGATTTGCCTGAGGGAACAAAATCATTCTTTGATTTAGATAAAGCCGGTATTGAATTTGTCTTTAATCTTAATTACTTAGGAACCTTGCTTCCTACTCAGGTTTTTGCCCAAGATATGGCGGGACGTAAAGGAGCAAATATCATCAATATTTCTAGCATGAATGCCTTTACGCCATTAACTAAGATTCCTGCCTATTCTGGTGCTAAAGCTGCTATTTCGAATTTTACGCAATGGTTGGCAGTGCATTTTTCAAAAGTTGGTATCCGCTGCAATGCTATTGCCCCAGGCTTCTTGGTAACTAATCAAAACCGTGGTCTTCTCTTTAATGAAGACGGTTCACCTTCGGAGCGTGCGAAAAAAATTCTTCGTAATACTCCGATGGAGCGTTTTGGAGAAGCTGAAGAATTAATTGGTGGTCTTTTCTTCCTAGCGGATGAAAATTCAGCAAGTTTTGTTAATGGTGTCGTCCTTCCAATTGATGGTGGCTTTTCAGCCTATTCAGGCGTCTAATATGTTTTAAGCGCTTGATGCGTCGTTGATGATTGCTCATGGTTTGAAAAGATAAAGGAGTTTTTATGAGTGAAATGATTACATTGGAGCTAGAAAAGCTAGACAAGATACGTGATATAAATCCGCGTTTGGTTTCTTATAATGTTGAGTTTGCAGAAGTGACAGGTGGAACTTTCTGGAAGTCTTATTCAGAAGAGCAAATTGCTGGAACGGAAGATTTTTACGTCGAACCTTCTGATGAAGGAATCGCAGCGATGTATAAGGACCTTATGCAAGAGTATGATCCGATTGATTTATCAAATGAGAAGTTGCGTTATTTGACGAAAGAATTGGGAGAAGCATGGGTACGTGTCTCAGGAACTTGGTCAACCAAAACTTATTACGATTTTGATGGTGAAACTGCTGGAGTACCGCCACAAGGTTATCTTAATGTTTTGACAAAAGAACAGTGGCTGGGTGTTTTAGATTTTGTTAAAGCAGTTGGTGGACACTTGAAAATTTCCATGGCTAACTGTCCCGGTTTACACACGGCGGAGGAACCATGGCATCCGAGTGAGGCTGAAAAAATCTTTGCTCTAAGCCAGTCATATGGTATACCGATAGAAGCTGTTGAATTTGCCAATGAGCCTAATATCCTAGAGGACACTGGATTTCCAAAAGGCTACACAGCAAAACACTATCGCCGTGACCAAGACCTTTTCTTCCAGTGGTTAGATGAGAATTATCCGGATTGCTTAAAAGTAGGACCAAGTTCGACAGGTGGAGATGATATTGTCTTTGGAGATCCAAGTCAGCAAAAAGGTATCGGGGGCATTGAGCAGATTGCTCATAAAATGGTTAACTGTGAAGATTTGTTAGAAGGAACGAAAGTGCCTTTAGATGTCTTTTCTTATCACTACTACAATGGGGTTTCAGAACGTCTGGCTTCTGTAATGCCAGCAGGGCATTGGTCGGTGGAAGCTGCCTTGTCAGAAACCTATTTAGCTGTAGCTTCAAACTTTTGTAAAACCTACCTTCCCCTGCGTGATCGATTCGTTCCGGGGGCAGAAATGTGGGTAACAGAATCTGGTGATGCTGGGGGTGGGGGAAATACTTGGGCATCTACCTATTTAGATGTTCCTCGCACTTTAAATGAAATGGGTACGTTTGCTAAACTCACAAATGGCATTATTTTCCACAATACCTTAGCTTCATCAGATTATGGCTACCTAGCTCGTGAAGTCTTTGATCCAAGACCAAACTATTTTGCGGTGTTGCTCTGGAATCGTTTAATGGGAACGGAAGTTTTTGAGAGTGGTATTCCTATTCAAGAAGGCTCTCATGTATTTGTGCATTCTCGTAAAGATGGTAAAGATGGGAAAGCTATTCTGGTTATCAATAACTCAGAAATTGAAAATACCGTACTATCTCTCAAAAAAGATGCTTTAATTTATCGCTTATCAGGCAGGGAGGGTGACAAACGCTCCAAAGAGATAACCTTGAATGGTGAAGTATTGTCCTTGAGTCAAGATAATAAGTTGCCTAATTTAGAGGGAGAAAAATTCTCTTCAGATCAATTACTTATTAAGCCGACGGAATGCGTGTTTATTTTAGTATAAGAAGATTGAGTTCTTGAGCTCAATTTTTTTATAAAATAACGATTCTATAATTGACAACGCTTGCTTTCGGTGATATATTAAAATCATCGGATGAATTACAGGAATATAGGAGTTGAAATATGTCAAAAAACCAAGAATATGTCTTTTGTGTTGATTCAGATGGCTGTGCGATGGACACAATGACTTACAAACATCAGCTCTTTTTTGGACCTTTAGCGGCAAGATTTTTTGAAGTTGATAATAAAGAAGATTTCCTTGAAAAGTGGGATAATATCAATCTTTACAGTCGAACAAGAGGGGTTAATAGATTTGTCGGTCTCGTCATGGCGTTGGATGGTGTAGGTGTCAAGGGCATTGAGCGTTTAAAGAAATGGGTTAACGCGACAACATCTCTATCTAATGTCTCTTTAGAAAAAGAAGTAATGTCAAATACATCGGATGATTTACAAAAAGCTCTCGACTGGTCTAATGAAGTAAACCGCCAAATCAAAGCTTATGAAGGAGATGCGCTAGCTTTCTCAGGAGCTTTATCCGGGTTAGAAAAATTGCATGAACTAGGTAAAGTTTATGTGGTTAGTTCAGCTAACAAGGAAGCGGTTGAGGAGGAGTGGATTGGTCAAGGACTTATTAATCACATCGATGATCTTTACTGTCAGGACCGTGGAAAAAAAGAAGATGTCATTGCCGCATTGATTAAAGTAGGGTACAGACCAGAAAATATCTTGATGATTGGAGATTCACCAGGAGATCTGGCAGCTGCTGAACAAAACCATGTAGCCTTCTACCCAATTCTAGTTGGAAAAGAAGCTGAATCATGGCAATATCTTGAAGAGACATTTGCAACATCATTTACAATCAAAAATATATCTCCAAAAGAGTTGGAAAATTTGAAAGAAGCATTTTGGAAAAATTTAGATTAGGAGAATTACAATGACACATCTCGTTGATTTACGTAAAAAACCATACAACTTGGACGATAAGGCTATCGCTTGGGTAGAAGAAACCATTGCCAATATGACCTTAGATGAAAAAATTGGTCAATTATTTGTCAATATGGGCTCAAGTAGAAGTGAAGAATATTTGACGCAAGTTATGGAAGATTATAAGTTTGCTGCTGTTCGTTATGCACCAGGACTTGCTGCAGATATTTGGGAGCAGAATTATATTCTTCAAACCAAATCAAAAATTCCAATACTAATTGCGGCCAATACTGAATCAGGTGGTAACGGAGCTGTAACAGATGGCACCAAAATTGGCGATGAGGTAAAAATTGCAGCCACTAACGATCCGAGGTATGCTTATGAACTCGGCCGTATCGCTGGTATTGAAGCTTCTGCAGTAGGCTGTAATGCTTCATTTGCTCCGATCATGGATTTGTCCCGTAACTGGCGTAACCCAATTATTGCCAACCGTACTTGGGGTGCAGAGGTCGAACAAGTTATTACTCTTTCTAAGGAATATATGCGTGGTATTATGGAGAATGGTATCATTCCATTCGCTAAGCATTTCCCAGGAGATGGTATTGATGAACGCGATCATCACTTGTCGTTTGCGCCAAATCCGATGTCCAAGTCTGAATGGATGGAAACTTTCGGTCGTATCTATGTTGAGATGATTGAAGCAGGTTTACCTGGTATTATGGCAGGGCATATTCATCTTCCAAATGTTGAAAAAGAAATGCATCCTGAACGTGATTTGGATGACATGTTACCTGCATCACTGAACAAAACGCTCTTAGATGAATTGTTACGTGGGGAATTAGGATATAACGGTGCTATTGTAACAGATGCTTCACACATGGTTGGGATGACTGCATCCCTCCCAAGACGAGAACTTTTGCCAACTGCTATCGAATCAGGTTGTGATCTGTTCCTCTTCTTCAACGATCCTGATGAAGATGTAAAATGGATGAAAGAAGGCTATGAAAATGGTCTATTATCAGATGAACGTTTGCATGATGCTCTCCGTCGTACTCTAGGCCTTAAAGCAAAACTTGGTCTTCATACTTATGAAGGTCGTCGAGAAGAAATGATGTTACCAAAAGAAGAAGCATTAGCTTTGATTGGTACTGATGAAGCAAAAGAGATTTCTAATCAGGTAGCTGATAAAGCTATCACACTAGTCAAAAATAAGCAGAAAAATCTTTTACCAGTCACACCTGAACGTTATAAACGTATCTTACTAGTAGAGGTGGAAGGTTATAAGGGTGGATTTGGTGCTTTGATTAATCAAGGAAAGAAGCGTGCTTCTGATGCCTTAAAAGAGTTGCTAGAAGCTCGTGGTCATGAGGTTTCTATCTGGGAAAATACAGAAGAACGTATTAAAAAATTACCAGAGGAAGAACGTCCAGCAGCTATTCAAAATGTCTATGCTTCCAAAAGACCAATTTCTGAAATTACAGATCATTACGATTTGATTATTAATTTAGTTGATGTTAATTCAGGAGGGACCACTCAACGTATTATTTGGCCAGCAGCTAAAGGAACACCAGATCAGCCTTTCTATGTACATGAAGTACCTACAGTTGTAGTATCTGTACAACACCCGTTTGCTCTAGCAGATATGCCGCAAGTTGGGACATATATCAATGCCTATGACAGCTTACCAAATACTATTAGTAGTTTGGTTGAAAAACTCTCAGGTGATTCTGAATTTACGGGTGTATCAAGTGTGGATCCTTATTGCGGATTAATTGATACTAAGATATGGCATTCGACTGAAATGGGAAGATAGTTCCCATTTAACTTGAGTCAAATTATTGATTTTGTTATAATTGTATCCATCAAGGGAGTAGCCGACGATTGTTATCTTGCTTTTGTGAGATATTACAGTCGTGATTATGTCGTCATTTCGAAACAGTTGTTTCCGGCATAGTCTTAATTTGCGAGACTTGTTTAAAAAATAAACAGGTCTTTTTCTATTAGTGAAAGACCAAGGAGGAAAAAGTGTCAAAAGAACAGAAACGTCAAGCGTTTTATACTCAATCTGAAGACGCTGTTCTAGAAGCTCTAGAGACCAGTAAAAAAGGTTTAACTAGTGCACAAGTGGAGCAACGTTTAGCTGAATTCGGTCGTAATGAATTAGAAGAAGCTGAAAAGCGTACTATTCTTCAAAAATTCTTGGATCAGTTCAAAGATTTGATGATTATTATCTTGTTAGTAGCTGCAGCTCTCTCTGTATTGACAGAAGGTATGCACGGTTTGACAGATGCTTTAATCATCTTGTTAGTTGTAGTGCTTAACGCAGCTTTCGGTGTTTACCAAGAAGGTCAGGCAGAAGCTGCAATTGATGCGCTTAAATCTATGTCAAGCCCATTAGCTCGAGTTCGTCGCGATGGTCATGTCAAAGAAGTGGATTCTAAGGAATTGGTTCCTGGTGATGTCGTCTTGCTCGAAGCAGGGGATGTTGTACCTGCTGATATGCGCCTACTAGAAGCAAGTTCTTTAAAAATTGAGGAAGCTGCTTTGACAGGGGAATCAGTACCAGTTGAAAAAAATCTCTCTGTTGAATTGGCAGAAGATGCTGGTATTGGTGATCGTGTCAATATGGGTTATCAAAACTCTAACGTTACTTATGGTCGCGGACTTGGCGTGGTTACCAATACAGGGATGTTTACAGAAGTTGGTCATATTGCTAACATGCTTCAAAACGCTGATGAATCGGATACACCGTTGAAGCAAAACTTACACCATCTTTCTAAGGTGTTAACATTTGCCATTTTGGTTATTGCAGCGATTACATTTATCGTATCTGTTTTTGTCCGTGGAGAAGCTCCGTTAAATTCATTGATGACTGCTGTTGCATTGGCGGTTGCTGCGATTCCAGAAGGTCTTCCTGCGGTTGTGACGGTTGTTCTTTCCATGGGAACACAAGTCCTTGCAAAACGTAATGCGATCATTAGACAATTACCAGCAGTTGAGACGCTTGGTTCAACTGAAATTATTGCTTCTGATAAAACTGGTACCCTAACCATGAATCAGATGACTGTTGAAAAAATTTATACTAATGGTCAATTGCAAGATGCGACAGATGATTTGGAGCATTCAAATATGACGCTTCGTATCATGAACTTTGCCAATGATACGAAGATTGATCAATCTGGTAAATTGATTGGTGATCCTACAGAGACAGCGCTTGTGCAATTTGGTTTGGATCATAACTTTGATGTCCGCGATGTGTTGAAAGAAGAGCCACGTGTTGGTGAACTTCCATTTGATTCAGATCGTAAATTGATGTCGACCATTCACCGTCTAGCAGATGGCAAACATTTGGTGGCTGTTAAAGGTGCTCCCGATCAGTTGCTTAAGCGCGTGACGCAAATCGAAGAGAATGGAACGATTCGTCCGATTACTGAAGCAGATAAAGAAGCTATCCTTACTACTAACAAAACGTTAGCTAAACAAGCACTTCGTGTCCTTATGATGGCTTACAAGTATGACGATAATGTTCCAACTTTAGAAACTGAAGTTGTTGAAAATAATTTAGTATTCTCAGGTCTTGTAGGTATGATTGATCCTGAACGTCCAGAAGCTGCAGCGGCGGTTAAAGTGGCTAAAGAAGCTGGTATTCGTCCAATCATGATTACTGGTGACCACCAAGATACAGCAGAAGCTATCGCTAAACGTCTTGGTATTATTGATCCTAACGATACAGAAGATCATGTCTTTACAGGTGCTGAACTGAATGAATTATCAGATGAAGAGTTCCAAAAAGTCTTCCAACAATATTCTGTTTATGCTCGTGTATCACCTGAACATAAGGTTCGTATCGTGAAAGCTTGGCAAAATGAAGGTAAGGTTGTAGCCATGACTGGTGATGGTGTTAATGATGCACCATCGCTTAAAACAGCGGATATTGGTATCGGTATGGGTATTACTGGTACAGAAGTTTCTAAAGGTGCTTCTGATATGGTTCTTGCGGATGATAACTTTGCAACAATCATTGTCGCCGTTGAAGAAGGGCGTAAGGTCTTCTCTAATATTCAGAAAACAGTTCAATACCTTCTATCGGCTAACATTGCTGAAGTATTGTCTATCTTCTTAGCTACTCTATTTGGATGGGATGTTCTGGAGCCAGTTCACCTTCTTTGGATTAACTTGGTAACAGATACCCTTCCAGCGATTGCGCTTGGTATGGAACCTGCTGAACCAGGTGTTATGAGTCACAAACCTCGTGGACGTAATTCAAGCTTCTTCTCAGGTGGTGTTCTGGGAGCAGTTGTTTATCAAGGCCTCTTCCAAGCTGCTCTCGTTCTAGGTGTCTATGGATATGGAATCATTAATCCAGCCCATGATACTTATCATGAAATTCACGCAGACGCCCTCACTATGGCTTATGCAACTCTTGGAATGATTCAGTTGGTGCATGCTTTTAACGTTAAGTCTGTTTACCAATCTGTTTTCACAGTTGGACCATTTAAAAACAAAACCTTTAACTGGGCTATTCTTGGGTCATTGGTACTCTTAGTTATGACTCTGACAGTACCATTCCTTGAGAAGATTTTCCATGTGACGCACTTGGAATTATCACAGTGGACTGTTGTTTTAATTGGTAGTTTTGCTATGCTTGTGCTTGTTGAAATTGTTAAAGCTGTTCAACGTGCCTTGGGAATGGATAAAAATGCTATCTAATCAATAGAAATAGAAAAATCAGATTCAATGACGAATCTGATTTTTTTATTGGAGTCATAACAAATTCATAACTGGAGCTGAGTCAACTTTTCAAGAGTAGACGGAACTCTTGAAAAGAGGAAAGTCGTGGTTTTCAGAGTTACGCTATTGCTAATTGTGATAAGGAAAAGAGATAGTCTATTGTCGTCTCCCGATAATGACTGTGGAGACTTCATGAGCTTTATCTTGAATGGTTTTTGATACAAGTTTAACACTAGAAAAGTGATATTTCCTTGGAGGATAAGGGTCTGTTTGACCTTCTTTATCTATTCCTAGATTTTTGAAGATGACAAGAAAAATAGTAGTTAGTTGCTTTCATGGGGCCATGAATTATGATTATTGTTACAAGTCTATCCCTCAATTGTAGCTTGTATGGTGAAGGAGCGGTCAGAAGGTTAGAAATCAAAGACAGTTACAGATTTGCGAAATTCTTCTTTAAGCTGTTTTTTAGTGTAGTTCTGGTAGTCTGGCAATATTTTGACCAAATGATAGCGTTTGGATAGGTTCCATGTGCCTGTAGGATTAAGTTCAGGGTGTTGGTTGACATAATCGATGGTTAAGTCCCATTCACGTCTATATCCTAAAGGTCTGGAGTGATAGTTGATACCATCAATCTTTTGGCTGCCATAGGAACGGTGGGCGTGTCCGAAAACCACGTCTTTGATGTGATGTTTGATAAATACACCGTGGAAGGCTTGGCTTCCCAAAAAGGCGTTGAAGGGGAGGAATTTGGGATGGGTCATGAGAAAATTTTGGTGGGGAACAAAGTGCATTGCTACTAAATCAAGGTCAGGATGATTCGTTAGTATCTCATCTAGTCGTCGTAGTGCTTCTTTGGTAATACTACTATCGGAAGCCTGTCTATCCAAGCGTCTATCAAACCAGAAACGATTTTTAAAGACTAAGTTTTGTTCCTTGGTTCTTTCTGGATAAAAACTGTAGTCGTACCAGCCGTGGAAGGCTAGGAATTTTTGACCATCAATCTCATGAATCTTGAAGTCTAAATACTCAATATCAGTTTCAGTCAGATCTAACATATCATGATTGCCAAGGTTATAGGTGATAGGGAAATGCTGTTTGAGTGTTTCTAGGAAAGGAAGCGATACTTGGTAGTGGTGATTGGAGATGTCGCCAGCGATATGAAGGTGGTCAATACCTTCTCCCTTGAGGAGGTCGATGAGGGTATTGGTTTCAAAGTCGGTAAAGTTGTTGAGGTCAATGTGGAGGTCACTCATGAAAGCTAATGTTGTCATGTCTCTATTGTATCTTTTTTGAGGCGATTTGACACAAACTTGTTACTGATCTGACTTGCTATCAACATGATTTTTCCTTAAAATAGTAGTATGGATATTAAGGTGGAAATTCAAAAACTTGCTAAGGAAATTGGCATTTCAAAGATTGGGTTTACGACTGCCGATGATTTTGGTTATTTGGAGAAAACCTTACGAGCTGGTGTCGAGGAGGGCCGGACGACTGGTTTTGAGCATAAGGTCATTGAGGAGCGAATAAAGCCTAAGTTGTCTTTGGAATCTGCTAAGACCATTATCTCAATCGCTGTCGCTTATCCTAATAAACTGCCCGTTAAACCGCCTAAAACCCAGTATAAACGTGGGAAAATCACTCCTAATTCATGGGGCTTAGATTATCACTATGTCCTTCAAGATAAGCTCAATCGCTTGGCTAAAGGGATTGAAGAGTTGACGGAGAATTTTGAATACAAGGGTATGGTGGACACGGGGGCTCTTGTAGATACTGCAGTAGCCAAACGTGCTGGTATCGGTTTTATCGGTAAAAATGGTCTGGTGATTTCTAAGGAATTCGGCTCTTATATGTACTTAGGGGAGTTGATTACCAACTTAGAGATTGAGCCGGATCAAGAAGTGGACTACGGTTGTGGTGACTGTACTCGCTGCTTAGAAGCTTGCCCGACCTCTTGCCTTATCGGTGATGGAACCATGAATGCTCGTCGTTGTTTGTCTTTCCAAACTCAAGATAAGGGCATGATGGACATGGAGTTTCGTAAGAAAATCAAAACCGTTATTTATGGCTGTGATATTTGTCAGATTTGTTGTCCTTATAATCGTGGAATTGATAATCCTCTTGCTAGTGAGATTGATCCAGAACTAGCTCATCCTGAGTTGATTCCATTTTTGGAGTTGACTAACAAATCCTTCAAAGAACAATTCGGCATGATTGCAGGTTCTTGGCGTGGGAAAAATATTTTGCAGCGTAATGCTATTATTGCTTTGGCTAATGCTCATGACCGTAGTGCGGTGGTTAAGTTAGTGGAGATTATTGATAAGAATAATAATCCCATTCATACTGCGACAGCCATTTGGGCACTGGGTGAGATTATTAAAAAACCAGATGAGGCCATGCTTGATTTTATGCGCAGCCTTTCTCTAAAAGAAGAAGATAGTCTCAAAGAGTTGGAATTGGTTCGTCAGAAATGGCAATTTTAAGGGCTTTATGCTAGAATGGATAAGATTACATTCAGATAAGGAGTTTATCATGGAAATCGCTGAAATGCGTCAAAAAATAGTAGAAAACAAAGAGAAGTTGACTAGCTTCAGGAGGTCTCTTTGACTTAGATCGTTTGGAGGAGGACATTGCGCTTCTTGAAAACCGAATGACTGAGCCAGACTTCTGGAATGATAATATTGCTGCTCAAAAAACGTCGCAAGAGTTGAATGAGCTTAAGCAAACTTATGAAACTTTCCACAATATGGAGGAGCTGTCTGAGGAGACGGAACTTTATATGGAAATGTTAGAAGAGGATGATTCTGTTCAAGAAGAGTTGGAAGACAATCTTGAAAAGCTAGATAAAATCATGGCTAGCTACGAGATGACGCTTCTTTTATCGGAACCGTACGATTCTAACAATGCTATCATGGAAATTCACCCAGGTTCTGGCGGAACCGAGGCACAAGATTGGGCTGAGATGCTCTTTCGCATGTATACGCGTTTTGGAAATGCCAAGGGCTACAAGGTGGAGACCTTGGATTACCAAGCCGGTGATGAAGCGGGTATCAAGTCTGTCACCCTTTCTTTTGAAGGACCTAATGCCTATGGTTTCTTGAAATCTGAGATGGGTGTTCATCGCTTAGTGCGTATTTCGCCTTTTGACTCAGCTAAACGTCGCCACACATCCTTTACTTCTGTAGAGGTTATGCCTGAGTTGGATGATACCATTGAAGTTGAGATTCGCGATGATGACATCAAAATGGATACTTTCCGTTCAGGTGGTGCTGGTGGACAGAACGTTAACAAGGTGTCCACAGGTGTTCGTTTGACCCACATTCCAACTGGAATTGTGGTGGCTTCAACGGTTGATCGTACCCAATATGGTAACCGAGATCGTGCTATGAAGATGTTGCAAGCTAAACTTTACCAAATGGAACAGGAGAAAAAAGCGCAAGAAGTGGATGCTCTCAAAGGTGACAAGAAAGAAATCACTTGGGGAAGTCAAATTCGCTCTTATGTTTTCACACCTTACACTATGGTAAAAGATCACCGTACTAATTTTGAAGTAGCTCAAGTTGATAAGGTCATGGATGGTGATATTGAAGGCTTTATCGACGCTTACCTCAAGTGGCGTATGGATTAATGATTAACATGAAGAGGTGACTAACCTCCTATTTTATCGGAAGTTTTCGATGAATAGAATTATCTCTTTGTATCTTATGAAAGGAATTGGGCACAGCCCTTAGGCTTGTTTCATGATTCCTATAACTTATAGAAAGGAATGGATACGGGTTCAAGAAAAATTGAACTCGAGCTAAAAGCTAGCGAAAAAAGATAGCCTTCCTCATATGCAGGCATATGTCGTCACGCTCCTATTTTTCGTCTGCCTTTAATGCTCTTAGTATCTTAATTTATGGCTTTAATTGAATTAAAGGATGTTTCTAAGAAATATCGTCGCTCTACAACGGCCCTTCGTCATGTCAGTGTCTCTGTTAATCAGGGTGAATTTGTTTACATCGTTGGTCCTTCTGGAGCTGGTAAATCAACATTTATCAAACTATTGTACCGTGAGGAAAAATTATCTAGCGGCTCTCTCAAAGTTGGAGAATTTAACTTGGCTAAAATGAAAAAACGCCAAGTACCACTTTTGCGTCGCTCCATTGGTGTGGTTTTCCAAGACTATAAACTTTTGGAACGTAAGACTGTCTATGAAAATGTTGCTTTTGCCATGGAAGTTATTGGTGAAAAGCGTAAACATATCAAAAAGCGTGTGACAGAAGTCTTGGAACTTGTTGGTCTTAAACATAAAATGCGTTCCTTCCCAAATCAGTTGTCTGGTGGGGAGCAGCAGCGTGTTGCTATTGCGCGTGCTATTGTTAACAATCCTAAGGTGTTGATTGCGGATGAACCAACTGGGAACTTGGACCCCGAAATTTCTATGGAAATTATGCAGGTGCTTGAGCGTATCAATCTTCAGGGAACAACTGTTTTGATGGCGACTCACAATTCGCAAATTGTTAACAGTTTGCGTCATCGTGTGATTGCTATTGAAGATGGTAAGATTGTTCGTGATGAAGAGGAAGGAGAGTACGGCTATAATGATTAGAAACTTTTTCAGACATTTATGGGCATCCATCAAGAGTTTAAAACGTAATGGATGGATGACTTTTGCAGCCATGTCAACAGTATCTATTACCTTGATTTTAGTAGGTCTTTTTGCTGGTGTTCTTCTTAATACAGAAAAATTAGCTTCAGGAATCGAGGACAATATTCAAGTCAATGTTTTCTTGAATGTGGATTCGACAGATGCCCAGGAAACCGTCAAAGATAGTTCAGGAAAGACAATTGTCAACAAGGACTATCATAAGATTTACGACCAATTGAAAGACATTGAGGGCGTAAAAGCTATTGATTATTCAAGTAAAGATGAGCAGTTAGAAGATTTGAAAGCTAAGATGGGGGATTCCTTCTCAGAAGTCTTTGATGATGACGCTAACCCACTCTATGATGTTTACTATGTGAAAACCAAATCACCTGAAGATGTTAAGAAAGTAGCGCGTGCAGCAGAACAGCTAGGTGGCATCGACTCGGTTGAGTATGGTGGAGCTGATACTGATCGTATTTTCAATCTAGCGAAAATGGTACGTATTTGGGGACTTGTAGGAACTGCAATCTTGATTTTAGTGGCTATTTTCCTTATTTCAAATACCATTCGTGTTACGATTTTCTCACGTAGCCGAGATATTGAAATTATGCGCTTGGTAGGTGCTAAGAATTCTTACATCCGTGGACCATTCTTCTTTGAGGGTGCTTGGATTGGCTTGCTTGGTTCCATCCTTCCAGCAGCCTTGAGTTCTTATCTCTACATCATTGCTTATAACTACTTGATGAAAGGCCTTGTGCAACAAAATCTCAGCCTCTACAAACCGGACTTAGCTATTCCAGTTGGCGTGGTCGCAATGGTTGCTATCGGAATCATCATCGGATCACTAGGATCAGTGCTATCAATGAGACGCTTCTTAAAAATCTAAGAAAGTGTGACCTTATAGACATATCACTATCAGATTTACTGATAACCTTACTATTTTCCTACCGATCGCTGTTTTGGCACTTATCTTAACGCCCTTTAGCAGGTCATGGATGTGCAAAAAAGGTGATGCTGTCATTGAAGTTGAGTATCAGAAGCGGTTTGGGGATGAGGAATGACACAACTAAATATGAGTAAAGCAGACAAAGTAATATTTGTCTGTTTTTTTGATTTCCTTATAAAATCTTTAAACTTTTTTACTATACTGATGTTGAAAAAGAAAGGAACTTTATAATATGAATAAATATATTTTAGAGACCAATAAATTAACAAGAGTATTTGGAAAACAAAGAGCTGTTAATAACATATCTATAAAAATTGAAGAAAATACAGTTTATGGTTTACTTGGTCCTAATGGTGCTGGAAAATCAACACTTTTAAAGATGCTTACAGGTATGCTTCACAAAACGTCTGGCGAAATACAGTTTGAAGGACACAGTTGGAGCCGAAATGATTTGTCGGATATTGGAGCATTGATAGAGATGCCAGCATTGTATGAGAATTTAACAGCTAGAGAAAATTTAAAAGTAAGAGCTCTTTTACTTGGATTACCTGATAAAAGAATCGATGAAGTGCTGGCAATAGTTGATTTAAAAAATACTGGAAAAAAGAAGAGTGGTCAATTTTCTTTAGGAATGAAACAAAGATTAGGTATAGCTATAGCCTTGTTAAACCATCCTAAATTACTGATATTAGATGAACCTACAAATGGACTAGATCCGCTTGGTATTCAAGAATTACGTGATTTAATAAGGAGTTTTCCTAAAAAAGGGATAACAGTCATCTTATCTAGTCACATCTTAGCAGAAGTAGAACATATTGCCGAACATATAGGGATTATTCATGAGGGAGAATTAAAATATCAAGATCGTATCCATCATGACAGCAATTTAGAAGAGCTCTTTATGACGGTTATCGCTAATGAGAGTGAGGTGTAAATTAATGAAGCGCTATATTCATGCTGAAAATTTAAAGAATAAACGTACTTTTTTGATAAAATTACCTTTAATTGCTCCTATCATTGCTGTTCTACATGCCTTTGTATTAATGCCTTTTTATTTTACAGTTAATGCATACAATTGGTGGTATGTCATTTTAATGCCTGCGACGTTTGCCCTAATACCTGCTTTGATGCACAGAAAAGAAGATAAAAAACTCAATTACAGAGGCATTTTTCCTTTGGATATTAATTTAAAAAAAGTTTGGGTGGCAAAAATTGTAATAACTTTTACTTATATGGGTCTGACAACATTATGTCATTTACTATATGTCTTAATTTTTCAATGGTTTGTTGGAAGAGAATTGTCGCCTGACTACAGCATTGTAACTTTATTTTTTGCAAGTTTACTATTGCTTTTAACAAACATTTGGCAGATTCCATGGTGCTTCTTTTTAGCTAAAAAATTTGGTCTTGTCGTTAGTATTGTTGGAAATGCTATCATAGGTTTAGGGCTAGGAATTTTAGTGTCTGATACTTCTATGTGGCTGTATTGTCCTTATTCTTGGGGACTTAGGCTGATGGTACCAGTCTTACATATTCTTCCAAATGGTGTTCCAACAGACCTATCAAACCCAATGAGTACCAGTACGTCATTATGGCTACCTTGTCTCTTATCAATATGTCTGTTTTATATATTGACAATTTCAACTGCAAATTGGTTTTCAAAGCAGGAGGTGACATCATGATGAATATAGTAAAGTCAGAATTTCTAAAATTAAAGCATACCTGGATTTTAGAAGCTCATATATTTTTACCAATTTTATATGCTCTGATTTTCTACGTGGCAAGCCAATTTACGAGTTTAAAAAATTTTGATAATGACGTTATCATAGAAAATTATTTAGTCCTTCTTGGAGTAGTTCTTCCAATCATTTGTGGCGTTATAACATCTAAAGTTATAGATATGGAAGCAAATGCAGGTCGATTTCAAGTCATCCTATCTACTACAAAATCTCGGAGTAAAACTTATATCGGAAAATTAATAGTGTTATTGGTTAATTTATTAATCTCTGTCAGTCTTTCCATCACAGTCTTTTCTTTGCTTTTTGGTCATCAGTCTCCAATAATCTGTCTCATTGAAGTGTTATGTCTTACCGGTGGAGCCACAACAATTTATATGATTCATCTATTGGTATCGATGAACTTCGGGAGCGGAGTCTCAATTGGACTAGGGTTTGTAGAGACATTGCTTGCTTTACTTTCAATGACCGCTATTGGTGATAACATTTGGTATTTTTTGCCAGGTACTTGGTCATCAAGGTTAGCTGCTACCTATATTGTCGGCACCAATTTTAGTGATCAAACTTATTTATATAGAGAATTAAATACTTGGCTTTATGTGTCTCTTCCTTTGACTCTGCTTATTTTTGAGGGATCGGTAAAATGGTTTAATTCTTGGGATGGAAATCCTTTTATTGATTGATGAGTCAAATAGAAAATGTAGTATAATAAATTGATAGCGTTTTAGGAGGAGTTTTAGTGGCAAATATTTTAGTTGTTGATGATGAATATGATTTGTTAGTTCTTGTGAAAAATATTTTAAAAAAGAATAATCATCTTGTTGAAATCTTGCAAAATCCTTTAGACCTAAATACTGATACTTTGACCAAATTTGATTTAATTTTACTTGATGTTATGATGCCAGGGATTGATGGTTTTAGTCTTTGTAAAAAAATCCGTAGCAAAGTGGACTGTCCTATCCTCTTCTTAACAGCTAAGACAATGGAAGAGGATATTGTAGAAGGGCTATTAAATGGAGGAGATGATTATATCACAAAGCCATTTGGTGTCCATGAATTATTGGCAAGAGTTGAAGCACATCTACGAAGGGAGAAAAGAGAAAAACATTTGAATTTAAACTTAGGTAGAATTCACTTTAATTTATCTTCTAATGAAGTATTTGTGAATAATGAAAAAATCAAACTAACAAAGGCTGAGTATCGTATTTTAGAATTGTTAGCTAGACGAAAAGGTCAGGTTTTTTCTAGAGAACAAATCTATGAAACTATTTTTGGATTTGATAGTACCGGTAATTCTTCTACTATTTCGGAACATATTAAAAATATAAGAGCTAAATTTCAAAAATACGAAGAATATCCTATTGAGACAGTTTGGGGAATTGGTTATAAATGGCATTAAATAAAAAAGGACAAACTCTGAAAGTCATTTTTCTCAAATATTTAGGGAGTGTTGGGATCGGCTTAGTCATAGCTATAGGAGTTTCATTACTTACCTTTATTACTTTTTATCAAACGGGATTAATCATTCCTGCAAATGAAACGGAAAATCAAATAATAGACAATAAAACAGCAATTTTACACCAAAAGAAATTTGATGATAGTTTAATTCCTGATAAAGCAAGCTATATTTATCTGAATTTAGACGGTGAAATTCTTCAGTCTAATATGACTAAAGAAAATGAAATTAAGGCAATCCATTTTCACAATAGAAAAGAAATCTCAACGCCCAAATCATCATTTATAGAATATAAGAGACCTGATGGTTACATTATTATCAATTATCAACTTGAGCCGCATTATTCAATTAATTGGATGAATGATTATTTTCCTAAAATTAACTTTTTATTTGCCAGTTTACTAATCGTTTTCTGTTTTATCAGCACTTTTTTAGTCACTCTTTTCTGGGCTAAGTACATGACAAAGCAATTAATCCCTATGATGGAAGCATCACAGAAAATAGCTCAACAAAATCTTGATATTGAGATTAGTTTTTCAAAAATTAGAGAGTTTAATGATGTTTTGAATAGTATTGACAACATGAAACTGGCTTTGAGTCTATCGTTAAAAGAAAATTGGCTTCAAGAGGAGGAAAAAAGAAATCAAATATCAGCATTAACACATGACCTCAAAACGCCTACAGCTATTGTGAAAGGTAATGCTGAATTATTAAGTGAAACTGATTTAACCGAAGAGCAGTCAGAGTATGTTTCTTTTATTATTAAAAACATGAACCGTATTTCAGAATATACCAAAACTTTAATGACGGTAAATCAATCAATTAAAGAGTTGGATTTTTCACTAGAAAAAGTCTCAATGACAGATTTTATTGAAAGAGTAAGACTTATCGCAAGTGAGATAGTAGAAATTAACGGAAGGTTATTGAAAGAAGATATTGATGTTGACAATAATATTCTATTGATTGATTTAGTGCTTTTTGAAAGAGCTTTTCAAAATCTGTTAAATAATGCCATTCAATATTCTCCAGATAATGCTCCTATTGAAATAATGATAGAAACTGCTACTAATAAATTGTACCTATCTGTGATTGACCAGGGTTCGGGATTTTCTTTAGAAGATTTGGCACATGGGGTACAACAATTTTATCGTGGTGATAAAAGTAGGCATTCATCGGATAACTACGGTTTAGGGTTATACATAGCATCTCAGATTATGCAATCCCATAACGGCGAATTAATATTAGAAAATAATCTTGCTAAAGATGGAGCGAAAGTCACATTGGTATTTCCATTGTTGTAATCTTCCTCCGAGCTCACTAAAAAACGGCACCTTAATGGGTGTCGTTTTCGTGTGTTTTGATAAAGTTGTTCATCATCTGAACTAATTATTGGCGTTGTTGGGTTCTGGAAATGCTTGCTTTGCCGTCTTTAGCCTGTCTGCCATAATTGCAAAATCCAGCATGACTGCCACCCTCGATTGTTACATAAGTGGTATTGTTAGTTAAGCGACTTTTGGCTTTTTGACTCAAAGAAACAGCCAAGGATGCATAGGCTTCTTCCTCAACTAGTGTGCCCTCTGATAGAAAATCACTGATGCCTTGGTTTTTCCTTGTGTCTTGAAGTAAAGACTGTGGTCAAGTGATCTGGCTTCGTGGGTCATTTTCTCAGCAGTAGCGCTAGCCTGATAGGTTTTAGCTTTAACAAAAATCAAGAGACCAGATATAGCTATCAAGATTAGTAGGGATAAGCTTAAGAGAATTTTCTAAAATCGTCTCATTGAAAGTAGGGGTTAACGTTTTTTTCGTGGGCGATGGTTGTGCTTTGGCCATGCCCGGGGTGAACGGCAAAATGATTTGGCTGGGTGAAAAGTTCTTGACGAATGCCTGAAATGAGGTCATCAAAATTTCCTGTTGGCAGATCGGTTCGTCCAATGGTTTCTTTAAAGAGGGCATCACCAGAAAAAATGGCTTCTTCTTCAGTGAAAATGAAGGAAACACTACCCCAAGAATGTCCCGGAGTTGGCACAACTGTAAAGTTGAAATCGCCGATAACATAGTGTTTACGGAGCTCAAAGATATGTTCAGCTGGCGCTACAATGACGTCATCCATATCGTCATGTCGTGGGAGACCTGATAGGTTATCGACAGGAGATTGTAACCAAGAAGCTTCTTTTTCAGAAACATAAAGTGGGGGCTGATTGAAGTGTTTGCGGACAGCTTCAACGCTTAAGATATGGTCATAGTGGGTATGGGTCAAGAGAATGGCAAAGACAGGTTTGTCTAGGTCCTTGATACGCTTTTCAATTTTTGTCCAATCGCTGCCTGGGTCAATGACCAGGAGTTCTGTTTCGGATTCTAATAAATAGGTGTTTTCGCCGGCTACGGTATTATAAATTTTATGTGTTTTCATAGTCTTAGTGTATCAAAAAAATAAGGTGAAGGGTATTTTTGACTATTATTTTTGTTGTTTTCTCTATTTTCTTTATTTTCTGAAAAATATATGGATTTTTCGATATGACTATGCTAAAATATCTCTAATACTGTTTAAGAGGAGTTATTATGACAGATAAATTGAATTTTGTAATGATTTCACCGCATTTCCCGACGAATTTTGAAACCTTTGCTCATCGTTTATATGAAAGCGGAATTAACACTTTAGGAATCGCTGATGTGCCTTATGATCAACTGTCGGAAGCTCTTCGCCAACATCTGACCGAGTATTATCGTGTGGATGATATGCAAGATTATGACCAAGTCTATAGAGCAGTTGCTTATTTTGCCCATAAATACGGTCGTATTGATCGTGTTGAATCTCATAATGAATTTTGGTTAGAGCTGGATGCTAAATTACGGACCGATTTTAACGTGTTTGGCTTTAAGAATGAAGACATGTTGGCTATAAAAACGAAGCGTCAGATGAAAGAGGTTTTTCGTGGTCAGGGCTTGAAAGTAGCGGCAGGGGATACCTTTAAAACGGATGAGGAAGCTAGGGAGTTAGCGAAAACATTAGGCTTTCCTATTATCGTTAAGCCTAACTCTGGTGTAGGAGCTTCTGATACTTATAAATTAAAAACAAATGATGAATTAGATCATTTTTTAGCTAATCGCTCTCCTCGAGTGGATTACATTATGGAAGAGTTTGTGGATGGTGATATTATCACCTTTGATGGTTTAGCTGATCATGATGGTAAGATTGTTTTCTATTCTAGTTTAGAACATTCAGAGGCTGTTTTAGACACGGTTGCTAATGGTACGGACATGTATTATTTCTTACCAAGAGAGATCAATCCTGAGTTGGTTCCTCTGGGAGAAAAGTGTGTTTCAGCCTTTAATATCAAAGAACGTTTTTTCCATTTTGAATTTTTCCGTATCAAGGAAACAGGCGAGATTATTCCACTTGAAGTGAACTGCCGCCCACCAGGTGGGATGACCATTGATATGTGGAACTACGCCAACGATTTCGATATTTTCAAAGAATACACCAATGTGGTCAAGGAAAATCACTTTAAATCTGAAAGCAAACGTCCTTATCATGTTTTTTACATCTCCCGTCGAGGTGATAAGAAATATCGTCACAGTTTAGAGGATATTCGACAATATTTTGGTCAACATTTGGTATCTATAGTATCAATACCAGGAATATTTTCAGAGATTATGGGTCAGGACGGTATCATTGGGCGTTGTCCTGAGCGCGAAACCATGCGAGATTTAATCCGTTATGCCCAAGAAAAAGTTTAGGATTCCTCTGAGAAATGGAAGTCTTTGTTGCGAGAACGCCTTGTTATTTAGGAGGCTGGGACAAAAGCCCTAACCTCTCAATTCATTCTAGATTGTCAAGCAAGATGCAGTGGTTGAGGGGGTTCTAATTCGTTGATTTCATCAGCTTTTACAGCCCTAACGAACGAGATAAGCCTTAGCTTCCCTTATTTCCAACCTCAAACAGTCAGGAAGTGACTGTTTGAGCTGTGCGGAGGTGGATCTGAAACAGTCCAGTGAACTGTTTCAGATCCAATCTTAAAAATTAGGGAGGTGAGGGGGAATCGAATTCTGACGAAGAAGCGATTTTTGTCTCACTCTTATCCACAAATTAGAAAGTTGTTATATGAAATTTGAACGTCGCAGTCAGTGGTCAGGGGAACTTGGTCGCGAAATGTCTTTTAATGTTTATGGGCATGCTGGAAAGCCAGTGCTTGTCTTTCCATCATCTGGTGGTAGCCATGATGAATATGCTGATTTTGGTATGATTGAAGCTTGTCAGTCTTGGATTGATCGTGGCTTGGTTCAGTTTTTTACGCCTGATTCTTATGATTCAGAGTCATGGTTGAACCTAGGTAAGTCTGGTCATGATATGGCACTTGCTCACAATGCCTATGATCGCTATATTGTTAATGAACTAGTACCGTTGATTCGCCATGAAACTGGCTGGCAAGGTGGCCTATTAGCAACGGGATGCTCTATGGGTGGTTTCCATACGGTAAATTTTGCCTTAAAACATCCAGATTTATTTGATGTCTCTGTTGCTCTGTCTGGTGTCTATGACGCGCGATTCTTCACTGGTGAATTCGGTGATGATCAGGCGATTTATTTTAATTCGCCACTGGACTACTTATGGCAGCAAAATGATCCTTGGTTTTTGGATCGCTACCGTAACAATCGTATGATTGTTGCTGTTGGTCAGGGGGCTTGGGAAGAGCCTCATGTCTATGATACGAAACGTTTGGAAGAAGTTTTTACTGCAAAAGAGCTTCCAGCTTGGTTTGATTATTGGGGGCATGATGTTGCCCATGATTGGGAATGGTGGCGCAAGCAAATGCCATTCTTTATGGGCAAACTAGAAGAAGAAGGTCGCCTGGGCTAGGGTTAACTGAAAAATAAGGGTTTCCATTTTGGAAGCCCTTTTTATTTTGATACAATAATGAGGAGAAAGCGAGGTTTTGACATGGAAAAAGCAAAAGTTCTGATTTTAGGACAACCCTTAGAAGAAGGTTTGTCTGAGTTAAAAGAGGTTTTTCAAGTTGATCAAGCACCTTTAGAAAATACGAGAGACTGGCTTTTAGAACATTTAGCAGATTATGATGCCCTTTATACGACTCAATTACCAGTTGATAAGGAGATGATTGATGCAGGTGAAAATCTCAAAATCATTTCAACACACAGTGTTGGATTTGATCATATTGATATTGACTATGCTAAAGAAAAGGGTATAGTGGTATCTAATTCGCCTGAAGCTGTCATGGTACCGACAGCAGAATTGGCTGTGACCTTGATGCTATCAATCATGCGTCATGTTGCCTTTCTAGATCGTCGTCTCCGTGATGGGGAATGGGTTAACACAACTTTGCCAAGTGGCCTTAGTCAGGGATTAAACGGTAAAACCGTTGGCATTTTTGGGTTTGGTCGCATCGGTCAAGAAGTGGCTAAAATGGTTCAGGTTTTTGGGGCTACTGTGATTTACAACAAACGTCATCCCTTAGCAAAGGATCAGGAAGAGGAACTACAGGTGTCCTACCGTGATTTCAATGATTTAGTCAGAGAAGCAGATGTTATCAGTTTGCACGCGCCAGCAACAGCTGACACAAAAGGTCTCTTTGATGAAGAAGTCTTTAGCAAGATGAAAGAAGGTGCCTTTTTAGTTAATACCGCTCGTGGTACCTTAGTAGATGAAGAAGCCATGATTGCTGCCCTTAAATCTGGTCAATTAGCGGGTGCGGGTTTAGATGTCTATGAGGTTGAAGGGCAATCGCATCCAGAACTAATCAACTTGGACAATGTGGTCATGACTCCGCATTCTGGTTCAGCCACTTGGGATGCTCGCATTAAACTTTCTCGAGAAACAGCTCAAAATATCATTTCCTATCTTCACGACGGAAAAATCATTAATCAAGTCAATGCTTAATGAGATTGAAAAGACCGTCCAAAGATTAAACTTAGGGCGGTTTTTTCAGTGGCCAATGCTCAAAAAACTTCCTTAACAAATTGTTAAGGAAGTGGCAAATATGATGATACTTAATCTTTTAAAGTGAATTGTAAGAATTCTAGGAAGTGGTCGGCCCAGTGTTTTTCGTGGTGGATTTCATTAGCCATGATTTTGAGTTTGATATTGTCTATGCTGGTCCCAGACTTAAGGAGCGATTGATAGTAATGAAGGGTACAGTCAATGTAACGTTGGTTCATATTGGAAGCGAAGGTTTCATCAACGTCATCCCCCTCAAGAGTCCCAACTTGGATATAAATCCTGCTGGATTTGGCTAATGGATGATGGTCGCAAAACCGTAAAAAATCTCGTTCGCTGAACCAAGAGGCTAGTGAGAAAACCCCGAGATTACCAAAAACGTCAGGGTAGGCTGCACCCATATAGGCTGTGATAATCCCTCCCATAGAGGACCCAGCTAGGAGCGTGTGCTCAGGATCAGTCAAGGTACGATAAGTCTTATCAATAAAGGGTTTAACGGTGTTAACCACCCAATCACCATAAGCCATGCCGTCTCCACCAACACTAGCTGTTTCAGGAGTTGTGCCAACATCGGTCATCCAAGGTGCATATTCGTTAAGACGGTTATCCCCAGCATTGTCTATCCCTACGATAATCATTTTAGGTAGCTCTTTATGATATTTGATGGTAGGAATAACCTTCCAAGAGTAGCCAGAAAAAGATTCTTTGCTATAGAAGACATTTTGCCCATCGTGCATGTATAAAACAGGATAAGATGCCCAATCTTCCTTGTGGTAATCTTTAGGAAGAAGCACACGGATGCGCCGCTCTTCATCGTAGTAAGGCACATGAAGATGATGTTCTACCATTTCTAGATAGTAATTGTTAAGTCGGGTTCTTTTTGCCATAATATCCTCTTTTTCAGAATTATCTTGAAATTGATTATACCACATTTCAAGTTGAAAAGGGTTTTAAAATTATTTACTTAATGGTTAGTTAGGATTTTAAAAGAGATGATCTATTTGTTACAATGATAGGAAAGAAAGGGGAAATGAATGACCGTTAAAGATGATATTGTACAAGGGAATGCCCTTTTAATTGACGTTCGTGGTGCAGATGAATTTGCTGAAAAGCATATTAAAGGTGCCCTCAATCTGCCTGTAGATCAGGTTGAGGCAGGTAAGCTGGATTTGCCAAAAGATCAGAAAATCTACCTCTACTGCAAGTTAGGGCCGAGAGCAGATCATGCTGAAGACGCTTTAAAAGCAGCAGGATTTACAGATGTTCACAATCTCAAAACATTAGATGCAGTAGAGGCTCTGGGATTAAGAAGTGAATCTTGAATGATGAAATAAAAGAAGTTAGTGTTCCCAATACTAGCTTCTTTTTTGGTATAATTTTACTGTTATGACTAAGTCCAAGCAGAAATATGCCGTGATTGATTTGGAAGCTACTGGTGCTTCGATCATGGCGCAAATTATTCAAGTGGGGATTGTGATTATTCAGGGGGATAAGATTATTGAGACTTATCAAACCGATGTGAATCCGCATGAACCCTTATCGGAACATATTATTCAATTAACAGGAATTACCGACCAGCAGTTGGCAAAGGCTCCTGATTTTTCACAGGTGGCACGTGACATTTATGAGTTGATTGAGGACTGCGTTTTTGTGGCGCACAATGTCAAGTTCGATGCCAATCTTTTATCAGAGCAACTCTTCATGGAAGGATTTGAATTACGACCACCGAGGGTTGATACGGTTGAGTTAGCTCAAGTCTTTTTCCCTAGCATGGAAAAGTATTCTTTGGGAGAATTGACTAGGGCTTTGGATATTCCTTTAGAGGATGCCCATACAGCTATTGCAGATGCTCAAGCGACTGCTCAACTCTTTTTCAAGATTCGTGATAAAATTGCTAGCCTTCCTAGCTTAACCCTTGAAAAAATCAAGTCTTACGCTGACCATCTTATCTTTGAATCGCGCCTTTTGATTGATGAGGTTGCTTTGGATAAGGATTATGACCATTCTCTTTATCAAGAAGTAGCAGGTATCTTGATAAGAAAACCTCAGCTTGAAGAGGAAGAGAAAAAATTTTCGCAAGATTTCACAACCAACATGGCTCTCTTAGGTCTTGATAGCCGTCCCAAACAAGAACTGTTTGCACAAGCTATTTTACAAGAAGACAAAGAGATACACTTCATCCAAGCTCAAGCAGGAATCGGCAAAACCTATGGTTATCTGCTGCCCTTATTGGCTAAGAATGAAGAACAAAGAGTCATTATTTCTGTGCCAACAAAGTTGCTCCAAGATCAAATCGTGGCCCAAGAAGCTAAGAAAATCTATGACGTCTTTGGAACTTCTTATCAGAGTTTGAAAGGACCCGCGAATTACTTAAAATTGGACGCTTTTAAAGCTTCCTTAGACCAAGATGATGATAATCGTCTTCTCAATCGTTACAAGATGCAGCTCTTGGTATGGCTTTTGGAAACTCAAGATGGTGACCTCAACGAAATTAAGCAAAAACAGCGTCTGCAATGGTATTTTGATAGTCTCCAACACGATGGTGATCTTAGCGCATGTTCTCCTTTTGCTCAAGATGATTTTTGGCTTAGGTCTTATGAAAAGGCTAAGTCAAGCCGTCTGCTAATAACGAATCATGCTTATCTTTTGCCCCGTTTGGAAGATGATGCTAGCTTGATTGAAGGGGGTCACCTGGTTATCGATGAGGCGCAGAAATTCTTTTTAACTCTGGAAGATTTTTCTCATGCTCAGGTTAATCTTTTAGAAACCTTGGCTCAGTTGGAAAACCTCTTGAAGGAGACAGATCAGCTCCTGATACGCCGATTAATCGAAAGCCTTCAATTTGAATTGAGCCATTTAGTGGTGGATTATCACCAATCTAAGGAAGAGCTTGTTCCAAATGATAAGTGGCAGAAGATTCGTCGTGATATTGTGGAACTAAACCATCCAGATTTAGAAGCATTAAATAAGATTGCGGATAGGCGCTATGATGCCATTTGGATTGATAGTCGGCAGGAAAATGAAAAGCGCAGTGTCTTTTTGAAAGGAGCTAGCCAGCTTCTCTTAGATTTTTCACCGTTTTTACCGGAAAATCAAAAGACTAGTTTTGTATCTGCTACTTTGAGTATCAGCCCACAAGTGTCTTTGCCACAACTATTAGGCTTTTCGGATTATCAAGAAACCATTATCGAAGACTCTAAAAATGCAGTTCAGGCTATCTGGATTGATTCTCAAGGAGTATCTCCTGCTTTGCCTGGCGAGGATTACCATCGGGAGCTAGCTAACAAGATCTACCGGCTTAGTCAGCTAAATCTACCGACTTTGGTGTTATTTACTTCTAAAGAAGCCTTGGAGCAGGTTTCTAGTGCTTTGCAAGAAGCGGGGCTTTCGCATTTACTCCAGGGGAAGAATGGAACTAGTCATCAGTTGAAAAGACGTTTTGAAGCGGAAGAATCAGCTATTTTATTGGGAACAGGAAGTTTTTGGGAAGGGGTTGATTTTACCAATCATGATCAGTTACTCCTTGTCATTACGAGACTTCCTTTTGAAAATCCTCAAGATTTTCTTAATCAAAAGATGGCTAATCGCTTATCTCAAGAAGGGAAAAATCCTTTTACGGCTTATAGTTTACCAGTCATGATGATGCGCTTAAAACAAGCGTTAGGTCGTACAAGCAGACGTCCTAATCAGAAGTCAGCGGCACTTATTTTAGACACGCGTCTCCTTGAGAAGTCTTACGGTCCATCTAGTTTGGAAATTTTGAGAAAGACCCATCAGGTTTGGATTGAAAAAAATGATAAAATCCTATCAGATATACTTGATTTTCTGCTATAATAGGTTGTATTGAAGAAAGACTTTTTTTATGTGTTTTTTTGATTGGTTTTAATCATGCTGTTAACATATTGAGGAAGTAGAAACGGGGAGGCAAGATGAAATTATCTGATCGGATATTAAAGATGCAAGAAAGTGTGACTTTAGCATCAGGCGCGCGTGCCAAGGAGCTCAAGGCACAAGGACGTGATATCTTAAATTTGACACTTGGTCAACCCGATTTCCAAACTCCAGAACATATCAATCAAAAAGCTATAGAAGCTATCGAGAATAATAGAGTTAGTTTCTATACTCCAGCTAGTGGCTTGCCGGAGCTGAAGGATGCCGTTGCGACTTACATGGAAAATTTCTATGGTTATACAGTAACCCACAATCAAATCCTAGCTGCCACTGGAGCAAAATTTGTCCTTTATGCCTACTTTATGACAGTTTTGGGCCAAGGTGATGAGGTTATTATCCCAACTCCTTATTGGGTATCCTATTCTGATCAGGTAGAATTGGCAGAAGGGGTTCCTGTTTTTGTAGAAGCTAAGGAAGAAAATGATTTTAAGGTAAGTCTTGAACAGTTAGAAGCAGCTAGAACTGATAAGACTAAAGTTTTCTTACTCAATTCACCATCAAATCCGACAGGAATGATTTATACCAAAGAGGAACTCTTAGCGATTGGAAACTGGGCACTTGAACATGATATCTTGATTTTATCTGATGATATCTATGGTCGTCTGGTTTATAATGGCAATACGTTTGTGCCAATCTCAACCTTATCAGAAGCGCTTCGTCAACAAACAATGGTCATTAATGGTGTTGCTAAAACATACTCAATGACAGGGTGGCGTGTTGGTTTTGCGGTTGGTAATCCAGAAATTATTGCTGGAATGTTTAAAATCTTGAGTCAGACAACATCTAACCTAACAACTGTGGCTCAGTATGCTGCTATTGAGGCTTTGACTGGTTCGCAAGATTCAGTTGAGGAAATGCGTCAAGCTTTTGAAAATCGCTTAAATATCATTGAACCACTCATTAATGCAATCCCAGGGTTTAAATTGGTAAAACCACAAGGTGCTTTCTATTTCTTCCCAAATGTTAAGGAAGCAATGGCAATCAAAGGCTTTGATGATGTTACTGATTTTACCAATGATATTTTGGAAAAGGCAGAAGTTGCTCTCGTTACAGGAGCAGGATTTGGAGCTCCTTACAGCCTCCGAATGAGTTACGCTACAGATTTAGCAACATTAGAAGAAGCGATCAAGCGTCTCAATCATTATATGTCGGAACAATAATAGAAAATAAAGAGTACTGTTATTATTTTTATAATGAAACTTGTTTTATAGAATTTAAAAAGCTCTGGTACAGGATAACACCTGAAACTATACAACTCTGAAATCAGAAAGGACTAAAATAAAGTATTATGTCACGTCAATTAATTACCATTAACCAAGTCAGCAAGCACGTCGGTGAAGAAGTTACCATCGGTGCTTGGGTTGCCAATAAATCTGGAAAAGGTAAAATTGCCTTTTTACAACTCCGTGATGGAACAGCCTTCTTCCAAGGAGTAGCCTTCAAACCAAATTTCTTTGAAAAATTTGGCGAAGAAGAAGGAGCTGAAAAATTTGATACCATTAAACGTCTCAGTCAAGAAACATCTGTTTATGTGACTGGTATTGTTAAAGAAGATGATCGTTCTAAGTTTGGTTATGAATTGGATATCACTGACATCGAAGTCATCGGTGAATCGCATGACTATCCAATCACACCCAAAGAGCACGGAACTGATTTCCTCATGGACAATCGCCATCTCTGGCTTCGTTCTCGTAAGCAACATGCGGTACAACAAGTTCGTAATGCTATTATCTATGCGACTTATGAATTCTTTGATCAAAATGGCTTTATCAAGTTTGATAGCCCAATTTTATCTGGAAATGCGGCAGAAGATTCAACAGAACTTTTTGAAACAGACTACTTTGGACAACCAGCCTTTTTAAGTCAATCTGGTCAGCTCTACCTTGAAGCTGGTGCTATGGCACTTGGTCGTGTTTTTGACTTTGGACCTGTTTTCCGTGCAGAAAAATCTAAAACCCGTCGTCATTTAACTGAGTTTTGGATGATGGATGCGGAGTATTCATTCCTTTCTCACGAAGAGTCTCTTGACCTCCAAGAAGCTTATGTTAAAGCTCTTATCCAAGGTGTTATTGACCGTGCCCCACAAGCTCTTGAAACTCTTGAACGTGATGTAGATGCTCTTAAACGCTACATTGCTGAACCTTTCAAACGTGTGTCTTACGATGATGCTATTTCCCTTCTTCAAGAACATGAAGCAGATGAAGACACTGACTACGAACATCTTGAGCATGGTGATGACTTTGGTTCACCACATGAAACTTGGATTTCAAACTATTTTGGTGTGCCAACTTTCGTCGTTAACTATCCAGCAAGCTTCAAAGCCTTCTACATGAAACCTGTTCCTGGTAATCCAGACCGTGTTCTTTGTGCAGACTTGCTTGCACCAGAAGGTTATGGAGAAATCATCGGTGGTTCAATGCGTGAAGATGATTACGATGCTCTTGTTGCTAAGATGGACGAACTTGGTATGGATAAGTCTGAGTATGACTTCTACCTTGACCTTCGTAAATATGGTTCAGTACCACATGGTGGTTTTGGAATCGGAATTGAGCGTATGGTAACCTTCGTCGCTGGTACCAAACATATCCGTGAAGCTATTCCATTCCCACGTATGCTTCACAGAATTAAGCCATAAAGCCCCTCGTGTTTCTGCGATTTTATTCTCGGAGATGGTATAGTCTTTTGGATTAAATTTGATGCATGGTCCCTTTCGATTCGCTGTACTCATACTCTTCAAATATCCAAAGCAGATGTCGTTGACTTGATTTGATGAACTACAGTTCTATCTGCTATCTGTGTCGCCTAGTCTGCTTTGGATTTTCATTGAGTATCAAGTACTGTCTGCGTTTTTCTGTTCCTTGTTCTGAACGTTAATTCATTTGATTATATTTTTGAGAATAAGAATCTAGGTTTTAAAATAT
>NZ_JBLOJT010000080.1:0-8535 GCF_047785745.1 Streptococcus pluranimalium
CATGAGTTTCATCATGTATGTGAGATTAGAAATATGGACATCATATTGTTGACTAATCCGAGGCAACGGCATTCCGTTCTTTCTCAGCTCATATAGTTCTAGTTTATCTTTATAACTTAACTTCATAAGAAAAACACCCCAATCGTTAGATTTTGTGTCTAACTTTTGGGGTGCAGTTTACTTCGGACAACTAGCTTCTTTTTATAGTCTTTTGAATTAATACTCATTGACGATGAGAATCTGACCTTGTCAAGTTTACCTTGATAAACTTTAGTACTATCTGAAGCGTCTTTCCTAGTCAGATTTTGATTTCCCTAGAGTATAACTTTGATAGTCTTCGATTTCTAGGCTCAGACATCAAAACCTCTTCATGAGGCTTTGAGATTTCAGCTTGCCGAAACCTTATGGGACAAGCTTTGCTTGTCTTATCTCTAACCTCAAACAGTTCACTAAACGATTTAAGCTGTCTGCGCCTTCCTTGTCTGAAGGTTAATTCATTTAACCATATAGAATATAATGATAAATAGCTTTGGCAACTCCTGATTCTTGATTGGAGGAAGTGATAGTATGAGCACGCGCTTTAACCTCATCTGAGGCATTATCCATAGCTACAGCAAGACCAGCAAAGTCAAACATTTCCAAATCATTATTGCCGTCTCCCAGTACCATGATTTCTTCTGGAGATAGCTGCAAGCCTTCTGCTAAATCTTTCAAACCTCTTCCCTTATCCACCCCTTGCGGTAGAGCTTCATAGGCATAGTCCATACTACGAACCGTAGCTACTTCTTTTGATAACAAGGCATCTGCTTTAGCTTGAAAAGCATCCATGACCGACTCTTCTCCCATGAAAACAGCAACAGCAACTGGAAGATCCAAGTCTAAAAAAGACTGAAAATCGGTATGATAGAGTTTAGAATTCTCAATCTCTGCATCACGGATAGCTGCCGGATAGAGTTCTCGTCCTAGGGCATAATTAGCTTCTTTAGTAAAGAAGACAAGATTAATCCCAGGCTCATTATCAAAAATACTCACAGTATGCTCCAAAGCCTGTCTTGAAAGACTGTGCGAGGCTAAAGTAGACCAGTCACTGGTCTTAAAAAGCCAAGAACCATTATTAGCAATAACATAGTCATCATCTAAACCAAGCTCCTCGGTATAGGGTAAAATCCCTGACTTAGGACGTCCTGTACAAATAACAATATGAACGCCAGCCTCACAGGCTTTTTTAATAGCCTCTTTATTCTCAGAGGTTATCTGTTTGGCATCATCCAAAAGGGTACCATCCATATCAATAGCAACCAATTTAATCTTAGGCTTTGAGGACAAATTCTCTAATGGCATAGGCAACTCCTGCTTGATCGTTTTTTAAGGTAATTTTATCAGCGTGGGCTTTAACAGCATCAGACGCATTGTCCATAGCAACTGCAAAACCTGAAAAATCCAGCATTTCAATATCATTATTGCCATCACCTATGGTCATGATTTGACTAGGGTCCAATTCTAAACGCTTGGCGAGTTCTGCTAAACCAGTTGCCTTGTTAGAATGCTGTGGCAAAACTTCATAGAGAAAGTCTTGGCTACGCACGCCACTATAACACTCAACAATAGCTTCTTCATGTTGGTTCTGAAAATCATCAATGGCTTCTGGCTTCCCCACATACATGGCGTTATAGACTGACTCTTCAATCGTTGAAATAGCTTCTTTTCCGATTGGTATTAAAGTCGTAAAAACGGAATCGGCATCTGCTTGGGCTATATCAGAAGCCTTCTCCCCAACAAAGTAATAATCGCCATTGGTTGTCAAAACCATATCAACTTCTAAATTATCATCCACGTAAGACTGCAATCCTAAAATATCAGAATGGCTCAGAGTTTGTCCATAAAGAGTTGACCAGTTGAGAGTTTCGTGCAAGGAACAACCATTATTCAAAATAACGTATTCTTCCTCATGAAGTCCCAACTGGTCAAAGTATGGCTTGACGCCTGCTTGAGAGCGTCCCGTACAAATCACAATTTTAAGACCTGCAGCGACAGCTTTTTGTATAGCATCAATATTTTCCTGTGGTAATTTTTTCTGACTATCTAAGAGCGTGCCGTCCATATCGATAGCGATTAATTTAATCATTCTAAACCTCTTTTCTATTTCATCACATACTATTAGCATAGCAAAATTTTGATAAAATCAAAAGTAAGGCCTGTCATCAAAAAAGAACAGAACCCTTTCGAGTTCTTTATCATCCTAATCAAACTGGCCTTCTTTTTTTAATTCTGTCAAGAGCACTTCCCATCTTGGGTCCAACATCCATTTAGGGTCTTTGACAATCTCTGCAGAAACACGTCTGGCTTCTTCTAAAATATTGAAGTCCTCTACAATATCTGCCGTTTTAAATTCAGGGAGTCCAGATTGACGAGTCCCAAAAATTTCGCCTGACCCACGCATTTTCAAATCTTTTTCTGCTAAAACAAAACCATCATTGGTCTCGCACATGGCTAGCATACGGTCTTTGCCTGTATCATTTTTAGGATTAGCAACTAGAACTGCATAGGATTGCTTGTGTCCACGGCCGACGCGCCCGCGGAGTTGGTGTAATTGGCTAAGGCCAAACCGGTCTGCGTCCATAATAATCATAATAGTTGCATTTGGAACATTAACCCCAACTTCGATAACCGTTGTAGATACCAATACCTGACTCTTAGCTGCTTTAAAGTCCAGCATGGTTGCCTCTTTTTCATCAGCTTTCATACGTCCATGCATCAAGTCCACTCGGAAATTATCTCCAAAGAATTGTGCCAACTCAGCATGTAAAGCAACAGCATTTTTTAAGTCCAGAGCTTCTGACTCTTCAATTAAGGGAGAAATCACATAGGCTTGAGCACCTTGAGTTAACCCATCCTTCATCCAAGTCAAGACAGAGTCCAACTGCTCATGCTTGACCCATTTCGTCACAATCGGTTTACGCCCTGCTGGTAATTCATCAATGATTGAGACATCCATCTCACCAAAAGTCGTAATCGCAAGCGTCCTTGGAATAGGGGTCGCTGTCATCATGAGAACATCTGGATTCTCACCTTTTTCACGAAAAACACGCCGCTGATTGACCCCAAAGCGGTGCTGCTCATCCGTGATCACCAGACCTAGTTTGTGATAAGATACAGCATCTTGAATAAGAGCATGGGTTCCGACAATCATATCCACCGAACCATCAGCGATTGCTTCAAGTGCTACACGCTTAACAGCTGCTTTCATACCAGAAGTTAGTAAGGCTATATTAAGGTCCGGGAATAATTCTGTCAAACTAGCAAAGTGCTGTTCAGCTAGGATTTCAGTTGGAACCATGAGGGCTGATTGGTAGCCTGCTGTATAGCTGGCATACATGGCTAGACTAGCAATAACTGTTTTCCCTGAACCCACCTCTCCTTGTAAGAGACGATTCATGTGAGCGCCAGACTTCATATCAGTCAAAATTTCCTGCAAACTTCGCGACTGTGCTCCCGTCAAAGGGAAAGGTAGACTAGCAACCTTGTCATCAATTTTTGACTGGTTGAAATCAAGGGCTAATCCGTTGGTTTCTGATTTATTCTCAGCTTTTAAGGCCTGCAAATTAAGTTGAAAATAAAAGAGTTCCTCAAACTTAATCCGACGTAGAGCTTGCTTGTAAGCTTCCAAATCCTTAGGAAAATGCATGGCTGCTACCGCTTCTTGACGGCTCATCAAACGGTATTTCTTTATCAAGACTTGAGGTAAATTTTCCCTCAAAGATGCTAACAATTGGCTATCAAAGGCTGCCTTAATAGCTTTTACCAGAGCAGCTTGCGAAACACCTTGAGCAACATGATAAACTGGTTGCATGTCATCCTCTACCTGGGCTAATACCTTCATACCTGTCAAGGCTGATTTTTTGGCATCCCATTTTCCAAAAACAGCGATATCACTTCCCATTTCAATCTTATCAGCGAGATAGGGTTGATTGAAAAAACTGACTGCGATAACCGCTTCATTTTGTTTGATTTTAAAGGAGAGGCGATTGCGTTTAAAACCATAATACTGAACATTAGCTGGGGTCACCACCTGACCTGTGATAACAGCTTTCTCCCCATCCATAAGTTCAAAAACAGACCGACTTTTAAAATCCTCGTAGCGAAAAGGGTAGTATAAAAAGAGGTCTTCAATCGTATATAAGCCTAGTTTGGTAAACTTTTCCGCAGATTTGGGTCCAAATCCCTTTAATTCCGCAATTGGTGATTGTAAATTCATATCTCTATTATAACAAAGGGAGCCCCAATTGGCTCCCTTCAATATTTATCAATCTTTTAAACATAGAATATTAATGCACTCTAGAGACTCAATATTCTCTTGGAACACGATCGCTGAGTAAACAAAGCACTTCATAATTAATCGTCCCACGCTTTTCAGCGACATCGGTTGCCGAAATCGACTGATCACCACTTTTTCCTATTAAAATAACTTTAGTACCTAGAGGGTATTCCTTTGGTAAACGAATAGTTGTCTGGTCCATAGAGACCCGACCAACTACTTGGCAAAACTGACCATCAACTAAAACGTCAAAGCCTTGCATGTCACGTGTCCAACCATCCGCATAACCTATCGGAAGAGTACCAATCCACTCGATTTGCTCAGAATGATAGGTACCTCCATAACCAACAGCTGTACCAGCCGGAACTTCTTTGACTTGGACTAGAGCGGATTCTAAACGCAGTGCAGGCTCAATGTGATAAGGCATTTCTAAAGTCCTACCACTTGGGTTAAGGCCATAAATGACTAAACCTAAACGAACAGCATTAAAAACAGTATCAACATGCCAAATACTAGTTGCAGAATTACTTGCATGAACCACTGGTGGACAATGATTCAAGGATGTCACCAAGCTATTGAAGCAAGCTAGCTGTTCCTCAAATTGTCTTTGGTCAGCTTCATCTGCAGTCGCAAAATGAGTGAAAATCCCTTCTACAAAAACACCTTGCTCTTTTAGTTCAGCAATCAATGTTTCTGCATCCGTTTGTTTTCTGACACCAATTCGCCCCATACCAGAATCAATTTTAATATGACAAGTAATCCCTGATAAATTTATTCCTAACTGTTTAGCCAAATGTAACCATTCCAAGCTAGCTATAGTCAGGGTCAGTTTATAATCTTTGGCTAGATAAACTTCCTCAGGCAAAACAACTCCTAGAACCAGGATTGGTTTTTTAACTTTAGCTTGGCGCAATTCGATAGCTTCGTCAACGTTTGATACACAGAAACCGTCAACTTGACTTTCAACCTGATGAGCAACGGCAACTGCTCCATGCCCATAAGCATTAGCTTTGACCACTGCCCATACCTTAACCTGATTTGGGAGATGATTGGCAACTGTCTGTATATTCTTCGAAATAGCTTTTAAATCTATAATAGCTTTTGTCGGTCTATGTAAACTAGAAATCATTCGACTCCTCCAATCTTTCACCTGACATCAAGGGTGTTATATTTTCTAAAATAACACTTGCTTGAACAAAGCCACTGCTATGTGAAATAGAAAGATGACTACGACCTTTAAAAGGTGAACGATTAAAGTAAGGTTTTCCCAATTGATCTGATAGGATCTCAATATCTTGAAAGGAAATTTTTCCAATACCTGTTCCATAAGCCTTAGAAAATGCCTCCTTTGCTGACCAGCGACCAGCCAGAAACTCCACCTGACGTTTTCCTTTTAGAGAATGAAAAATAGCTATCTCTTTCGATGTTAGCACTCGTTGTGCAAAGCTATTTTTTTTGTGATAGGCTCTTTCAATTGCTGAAATATCTTGTAAATCTATGCCATGTCCTACTATCATTACAGCTCTTTCCTAAAAAGAGAGTAAGCATCTGGCAGCAAACTGTCAAATCCTTACTCCACATTGTTTTACGATTAACTTAAGAAAAACTTAAAATTGTGAACGCCCGTGACAATTCTTAAATTTCTTACCTGAATCACATGGGCAAAACTCGTTTCGGCCAACATCATTAAAGTCAATTGCCTGCATTTGAGACATTTCAACGCCTTGCTTAGCAGCAATATTCTTAACAGCAGTTGTTGTCGCATGATCGTGAGTTTGCTCACGTTCTTGTTCATGAATTTGCGCTTTCATCATGGTTCTTGTGACGTCAAATTCAATAGCACCTACCATATCATTGAACATTCGGAAACCTTCTGTCTGATATTCAACAATAGGATTATTCTGAGCATAACCGCGAAGTCCCACTGAGTTACGCAACTGATCTAAGGCATCAATATGGTCTGTCCATTTATTATCAACCACCATTAAAATCAATACTTTTTGGAATTCGATAATCGCTTGTTCATCTGGCAATTTGGCAATTTGTTGATCATAAATACGAAGCGCATGATCGTAAAGGTTTTCTTTGATGGTGCTAAATTTCTCACCTTGCAAGTCTGATAAACTAATTGACTCTTCAGGCAAAATATTATTTTGAGCAAATGTCAAAATAGCTTCATATGCTTCATTTTTAGGCATACGGCTATGCCCATCAACAGCACGATCAATCGTACGTTTAATCATAGCCTTAATCTCTGGACCGAGATCACGTGTAGCCGTGATAACATCATAACGATTAGCGTAGATAATTTCACGTTGCTCACGCATAACATCGTCATACTGAAGAACTTGCTTACGAGTATCGTAGTTGTTCCCTTCAACACGTTTTTGTGCAGCTTCAACTTGACTAGTAAAGACACGTGATTTAATAACAATATCTTCATCTTGATCAGCATTAAAGCGTTCCAAGAAAGCCTTGATACGATCTGTTCCAAAACGACGAAGGAGCTCATCTTCCAATGATAGGTAAAATTGTGACTCACCTGGATCTCCTTGACGTCCTGAACGTCCACGAAGCTGGTTATCAATACGGCGACTTTCATGACGTTCCGTACCAATAACACAGAGACCACCAAGTTCACGAACGCCTTCTCCCAACTTAATGTCCGTACCACGTCCAGCCATATTGGTTGCAATCGTTACAGCCCCACGTTGACCAGCATTCATGATGATTTGCGCTTCCTTAAAGTGGTTTTTTGCATTCAAAACTTCATGCGGGATACCTGCTTCAACGAGGTTTTTTGAAATCAATTCACTGGTTTCAACCGCTACTGTACCAACTAAGACTGGTTGTCCTTTCGCATGACGCTCTTTTATGTCTGCGATAACTGCACGGAACTTAGACTCTAAGGTAGGGTAAAGAAGATCGGCATTATCAATTCGCTGAATTGGACGGTTTGTTGGAATTGGAATAATACGCATATTATAAATTTCGCGGAATTCCTCTTCCTCAGTTTTACCAGTACCTGTCATACCTGCCAATTTTTTGTACATACGGAACATATTTTGGTAGGTGATAGAGGCAGACGTTTTTGACTCATCCTGAACAGGAACACCCTCTTTAGCCTCAATAGCTTGGTGAAGACCATCAGAGAAGCGACGACCTTCCATTGTACGACCTGTAAATTGGTCAACAATCAAGATTTCTTGATCTTCGCTAACCACGTAGTCGATATCCAAAATCATAATGTAGTTAGCACGAAGAGCGTTATCAATAAAGTGGGTTAACGCAACATTCTCCAAATCGTACAGATTTTCAAGTTTGAAGAATTTCTCCGCCTTATCAATCCCTGAGTCCATAAGACCTATGGTCTTACTTGGTACATCAATCGCATAATCTTCACGTTTTAACGTTTTTACAAAACGATCGGCCATATAGTAAAGTTGGTTTGTTTCTGAACTTGCTGGGCTAGATACAATCAAAGGTGTTCTTGCTTCATCAATAAGTACAGAGTCAACCTCATCAACTAAGGCAAAATTAAGCGGGCGCTGAACCATATCTTCTTGGCGCACAACCATGTTATCACGCAAATAGTCAAATCCAACTTCAGAGTTAGTTGAGTAAGTGATATCACAAGCATATGCTTCACGTTTTTCAAGTGATGACTTCGCTGAAAGGTTGATACCAACAGAAAGACCTAACCAACTGTACAACTCACCCATCTCTATTGCATCACGTGTTGTAAGGTATTCATTGACAGTAATAACATGAACCCCTTTTCCAGAAAGAGCATTGAGGTAAACAGGCATCGTTGCTGTCAATGTTTTTCCTTCACCGGTACGCATTTCGGGAACATCACCGTGATGAAGGACAATCCCCCCCATAATTTGTACATGATATGGGTACAATCCCAATACTCGTTTCGCTCCCTCACGAACAACAGCAAAAGCCTCAGGTAGAAGGTCATCTAACGTCTCACCATTTTGATAACGCTTTTTAAATTCTTCTGTCTTGGCTTGTAGGGCAGCATCTTCCAAAGATGCCATTTCATCAGCATAACCCTCTACTTTTTTGGCTAATTTATCAAGTTTCTTTAATTCACCTTTATCATTTTCAATGATGTCACGGATTATATTTGCCATCTTTATCCCTTTCGAAAATCTTATCTCCTCATTCTAGCATAATAGATAGAAAATTTCAATGACACAAACCTCTCGAAA
>NZ_JBLOJT010000081.1:0-8386 GCF_047785745.1 Streptococcus pluranimalium
TCTTTTTTTACTATACAGTTGACATGTATAGTACAACGATATATAATAGCGTTATAAAGTTAAACTGTATAGTGTATGGAAAAGAGGTGTATGGTCTTGAAAAGGGCGAAAGAACTCCCACTGACTGAAACGACCTACTATATTTTAATGGCTCTGTTAGAACCTGGACATGGTTACCTAATCATGCAAAAAGTAGAAGAGATGAGCCTAGGAGATGTCAAGATTGCTGCTGGTACCATGTATGGCGCCATTGAAAACTTATTAAAACTGGAATGGATTGCATCGGTTCCAACTGATGATAAGCGTCGAAAGGTATATCAGACAACAGTTAAAGGACGTGAAATATTAAAACTTGAGATTGAACGTTTTAAAAAATTGTTAATGGTTGCTGAAGATGAAATGATGAAAGGAGAGCATGATGCGGAAATGTAAATTATTTTTTGGGGATATCAAGAAAGAAGAGACTTGGATTAACGCAGTTCAAGCTAAAGGTTATGTTTTTGAGGGTGTAGGAAGTTATGTGCCACTCTATCGTTTCCGAAAATCTAAGACTGGCAACTATCCGATTGTCAAAATTGATTTTAGGTCTTTTAAGAAAAATGAAGAGTATATAGACTATATACAACTGTTTAACGATTATGGTTGGGATCACATCAGTGGCTCACTTTGGTCAGGAGAACAGTATTTTCGTCAGCACTCCCCCACTGTTTCAGAGGAAATTTTTTCAGACGATGCTTCAGTTGTTGATATGAAAAAGAGATTATTAAAAAACGTAGCCTTCCTATTTATTCTCTTTAGTTTAACCAGTTTATCACTATTACTAAGTTATCAGACTGGTGGCTATCCATCATTTTTAAATCCAAAATCGTGGTATCTTACGCCAGGTTTATGGCAGTTATCGGGTTGGGATTTTTGGGGACACTTTCTTTCTGAAACTCCCTTTGTTTTATTCAGAGCCCCTTTATTGGGAATAGTTTATGCTTTATTTGCTCTTGCTTATGGTAGAACCTATTTGACATTAAAAAATCGTTAATAATCGCAAGAATATTCACAGGATTACCACCCAAACTAGGGTGGTTTTTTGGTATAATAAAACTATTGTAAGAATGAAAGAGTAAACAAAAACAAATGGAAACACAATTATCAAAACGACTTTCAGAAGTTGCTAAGTTTGTCCCTAAAAATGCTGTTTTACTGGATGTGGGAAGTGACCATGCCTATCTTCCTATTGCTCTATTGGAACAAGGTCACATTGAGCGGGCTATTGCTGGTGAGGTGGTAGAAGGTCCCTATCAATCAGCTATCAAAAATGTGCAGTCTTCACACTTATCAGATAAGATTGAGGTTCGTTTAGCCAATGGATTAGCAGCATTTGAAGCAAGTGACCAGGTGTCAGCTATTACAATCTGCGGCATGGGTGGTCGTTTAATCTCTGAGATTTTAGATGCTGGTAAGGAAAAGTTAGCAAGTGTTGAGCGCTTGATTTTGCAACCCAATAATCGTGAGGACGATTTACGACGCTGGCTTGAGAAAAATGACTTTCGCATCGTCTCAGAAACAATGATGACCGAAAATAATAAATACTATGAAATTATCGTGGCTGAGCACGGCCAAATGACTTTATCAAACGATGATTTTCGCTTTGGTCCCTATCTTTTAAAAGATAAGTCTGCTGTTTTTAAAGCTAAATGGCAAAGAGAGTGGGATAAGTTAGCGTTTGCTCTGTCGTCTGTACCAGAAGAGAAATTATCAGAACGAGAGGTACTTATGACAAAAATGACAAAGATTAAGGAGGTCATTTCTGATGTTAGCTAAGGAAGTTATCGAAAAATATGAAAATTATTGTCCACCAGAATTATCCATGGAGGGCGATGTTGTTGGCTTACAAATTGGTACGCTAGATAAGGATATCAAGAAAGTAATGGTAACGTTAGATGTCCGTGAAAACACAGTTTTAGAAGCTATCGTCAAAGAGGTAGATTTGATTATTACCAAGCATGCACCAATTTTCAAAGGCATTAAGGATCTGGTATCGTCACCTCAACGTGATATACTGTTAGATTTGGTTAAACATGATATTGCTGTCTATGTTAGCCATACTAATATTGATATTATTCCAGATGGTCTCAATGACTGGTTTTGTGAAATTCTAGGTATTGAAAATACGGAACCCTTGTCTTTGACCACTGATCAAGTGGGTATTGGAAGGATTGGTGATATTCCTGAGCAGACTTTGGAGGATTTTGCCATAAAAGTTAAGGATAGCTTTGGTTTAGATAGTGTTCGTATGGTGCGCTATGATGAGCAAAATCCAAGGATTTCAAGAGTAGCTATCTGTGGTGGTTCGGGGCAATCCTTTTATCAAGAGGCTTTAGCAAAAGGTGCTCATGTCTATGTGACTGGCGATATTTATTATCATACAGCTCAGGAAATGATTACGGATGGTCTATACGCCATTGATCCAGGTCATCATATTGAAGTACTTTTTATCTCTGAGATTGCTAAACGTTTGAAGCAGTGGAAATTAGAGGAAAAATGGGAAGTGGATGTTCTTGAAAGTCAATCATCGACCAATCCCTTTTCACATCGGTAGAGGTGATTTATGATTGAATGGCTATCATCGCAAAATGTTGTGTTACTAGCTTTTTTAGCAGGTTTATTTACATGGGCTTGTACGATTGTTGGATCAGCTATTGTTTTTTTCTTTAAGCATATTAGTCGAAAGCTACTAGACGTCATGATGGGGTTTGCGGCAGGTGTCATGATTGCGGCTTCCTTTTGGTCGCTTTTAGCGCCGTCTATTTCCTATGCAGAAAGTTCTTATGGGAAATGGGCCTTTGTTCCAGCTGCGATAGGTTTTCTCTTGGGAGGTTATTTTATTCGTCTCATCGATGCTTTAGTGCCTCACTTGCATTTGGATAAAGGTATTGAAGACGTCGAAGGATTGCAACCGGAGAAAAAATTGTCGAAAACTTCTCTCTTATTTTTAGCTATTATGATTCACAATATTCCGGAAGGTTTAGCTGTAGGCGTTACTTTTGGTGCCTTGGCTCAAGGGACTTTTAGCGTTCCGGCCTTGATTGGCGCTATCAGTCTTGCTGTAGGAATTGGTCTGCAAAATATTCCAGAAGGAGCTGCCTTATCTATTCCAATCCGAGCTGATGGTAAAAGTCGAAGAAGAGCCTTTTGTTTAGGTGTTTTATCAGCTATTGTAGAGCCCATTTTTGCTGTTCTTGGTGCAGCTCTTGTTCTAGCCATGATGCCAATTTTGCCCTATGCCCTGTCTTTTGCAGCAGGCGCTATGATTTTCGTTGTAGTAGAAGAGTTAATTCCAGAATCACAAACAAATGGTAATACGGATATTGCAACACTTGGTCTCATGATGGGATTTGTGATTATGATGGTGATGGATGTGGCCTTGGGTTAAGTCTTAAGAAAGGAAATAATATGAAAATTGCTATTATTGGCGCTGGTATTGTAGGTTCAACTGCAGCCTACTATTTGTCAAAAGAAGAGGATCTCCAAGTGACTGTTTTTGACCATGGTCTTGGTCAGGCAACAAAGGCAGCTGCAGGTATTATTAGTCCTTGGTTTTCACGCCGCCGTAATAAAGCCTGGTATAAAATGGCTCGCTTAGGAGCGGATTTTTATCCACAACTAGTAGCAGATTTGCAAAAAGATGGATTTGACACGTCCTTTTATAAGCAAGTTGGTATTCTTCTTCATAAAAAGACACCTGAGCATTTTCAGGATTTATATGATTTAGCCTATAGTCGGATTGAAGAATCACCCTTGATTGGAGAATTGAAAATTCTTTCTGAAGAGGATGTTAAAGCTGCTTTTCCAGACTTAGAGACAAAAGGTCAAATGCTCTATGCCTCAGGTGCAGCTCGCTTAGATGGTGCGGCCTTAACGAAGACCTTATTAGAAGCGGCAGCTTGTCCAGTGATTTGTAAAGAAGTGACGTTGACACAAGTTGGAAATTGTTACGATATTGACGGTCAGCATTTTGACAGGGTTATTCTGGCGACAGGTGCCTGGTTAGGAAAAATTTTGGAACCATTGGGCTACGAAGTGGATGTTCGTCCTCAAAAAGGACAGCTATTAGACTATCAGTTTGAGGATTACCAAACTGAAAATCTCCCTGTGTTTATGCCAGAAGGGGAACTAGATGTCATTCCTTTTGTGAATGGCAAGGTTTCTGTCGGTGCTAGTCACGAAAATGATAAAGGGTTTGATTTGACGGTGGATCAATCCATTTTAGACCGATTAGAGTCAGAAGCGCGTGTTTTTTTCCCTAAAGTTGATGAGGCGCTAGCAAAAACGGATCGTATCGGTATCAGAGCTTACACTAGTGATTTTTCACCATTCTATGGTCAAGTCCCTGATTTAGAAGGTGTCTATGTTGCCAGTGGCTTAGGATCATCAGGTTTGACAACAGGGCCACTCATTGCTAGAGAGCTCGTCTCAATGTTACAAAATCAAACCTTTTTGTTGGATGCCGAAGCTTATAAAGCTTCTAACTACATTTGGAACACATTGGAAGCTGACAAATATAGTTAAAATATGATAAAATAAAACGGTTACTAATTAAGGAATAAATTTTCTATAAAAAGGAGTCTTTCATTATGAAAGGTATTATTCTTGCCGGTGGTTCAGGAACACGTTTGTATCCTTTAACACGTGCTGCGTCAAAACAACTTATGCCTATCTATGATAAGCCAATGATTTTTTACCCATTGTCAACCTTGATGTTGGCTGGGATTAAAGATATTTTAATCATTTCAACACCTCAGGATCTTCCACGTTTTAAGGATTTGTTAGGAGATGGGTCAGAACTTGGCATTAACTTAGCCTACGCTGAACAGCCAAGTCCAGACGGTCTCGCACAAGCCTTTATTATTGGTGAGGAGTTTATAGGAGATGATAGTGTCTGCTTGATTCTAGGTGATAATATCTACCACGGTAATGGTTTGACTAAAATGCTCCAGCGTGCAGCTTCTAAAGAAACAGGTGCGACTGTTTTTGGCTATCAAGTCAAAGACCCAGAGCGTTTCGGTGTTGTTGAATTTGATGAAAACATGAATGCCATGTCCATTGAAGAAAAACCAGAAGAACCAAAATCAAACTTTGCGGTTACTGGCCTTTATTTCTATGACAATGATGTGGTAGAGATTGCTAAAAATATCAAGCCTTCACCTCGTGGTGAGTTAGAAATTACGGACGTCAATAAAGCTTATCTTGACCGTGGCGATTTATCTGTTGAGTTGATGGGACGTGGTTTTGCTTGGTTGGATACTGGTACACATGAATCATTGCTTGAAGCTAGTCAGTATATCGAAACCGTTCAACGCTTGCAAAATGTTCAAGTAGCAAACCTTGAGGAAATTGCTTACCGTATGGGTTATATTACCAAAGAACAAGTTCTTGAATTGGCACAACCACTGAAGAAAAATGAATACGGACAATACTTGCTCCGTTTGATTGGAGAAGCTTAATGACTGAACAATTTTTTGATAAAGAACTAGCCTGCCGCAAAATCGATGCTATTCCAGGGCTCTTGGAATTTGATATTCCTGTCCGTGGTGATAACCGTGGCTGGTTCAAAGAGAATTTCCAAAAAGAAAAAATGGTGCCTATTGGTTTTCCAGAAAGCTTTTTTGAAGAGGGAAAATTACAAAATAACGTCTCTTTCTCACGCAAAAATGTTCTTCGTGGCTTGCACGCAGAACCTTGGGATAAATATATCTCTGTTGCAGATGAAGGCAAGGTTTTAGGATCTTGGGTTGATCTTCGCGAAGGTGATAATTTTGGTAATGTCTATCAAACAGTTATTGATGCTTCAAAAGGTATCTTTGTGCCTCGAGGTGTTGCTAATGGTTTCCAAGTCTTGTCAGATAAGGTGTCTTATAGCTACTTGGTCAATGACTACTGGGCTTTGGAACTCAAGCCAAAGTACGCTTTTGTCAATTACGCAGATGAAACACTTGGTATTAAGTGGGAAAATTTAGAAGCAGCAGAAGTTTCAGAAGCAGATAAAAATCATCCCCTTCTCAAAGATGTGAAACCTTTAAAGAAAGAAGATTTATAAAATGTTTGAGAGCTTTTTGGAAATTGCAGAGCGACTCAATCATATTGGGATTACACCGCTTCTGATGGGCAGTCTAGGCTTAGAAATTCGAACTGGAAAAAGTTGGAATCCACAGGATATAGACATTCACGTCCCTAGTGATCCTAGAGGTTGGGAGGCACCTGATGAAGGAAGGATTTACCAGTTTGATGAACTCAATCTCATTATGGAAGCATTAGGTTATCATTTGGTCGACAGACATGAACACGAATTTCAGAAAAGTAATCTTTCCGTGGAATTCGGAGGTATTCATTCTCTACCAGCCTTTGCTGGTGTAGCCTTAGAAGATCTAGAAGAAATAGAGAATCAGGGCATTCGCTATTATCTTCCTACCTTGGAACAATACCTCAACATTTACCAAGCTTCCTCTAAAGATAGCTATCGCGCAGAAAACAATAACCAAAAAGATTTTGACAAAATTGACTATTTAAAAGAAATCTTAGATAAATAAGGCGAGTAAAGCTAGCCTAGAAGGATAGTTTCCGCAGTGGTGAAAAGACCATTAACAGAATGTTATCGGTCTTGGAACAGTTGATACCTAGGCTAAACTTTAGGAATGGAATGCTAAGCTCAGTTGCTTTGACGCCTAGAAAGGAAATGATATTTTTCCTTTCTAGGTTAGTGAAAACCGTAGCCGATCGCGACAGCTAGTGGCGGCAACTGTTTGCCGTCGCACTACTTTAGCAAACTATCAAAAATAAAAAAATTTGGAGAAAATAATGTTTAAACACATCATCGTCACAGGTGGAGCTGGTTTCATCGGTTCTAACTTCGTGCACTACGTTTACAACAACCACCCAGAAGTCCGCGTGACTGTTCTTGATAAACTCACTTATGCTGGGAATAAAGCGAATATCGAAGCTATTCTTGGTGATCGCGTTGAATTGGTTGTTGGTGACATTGCTGATGCGGAATTAGTGGATAAATTAGCTGCTAAGGCTGATGCCATCGTTCACTACGCAGCTGAGAGTCATAATGATAATTCTCTCAATGATCCAAGTCCGTTTGTTCACACCAACTTTATCGGAACTTACACCCTACTTGAAGCAGCTCGTAAGTACGATATCCGTTTCCACCATGTGTCAACAGATGAAGTTTATGGTGATTTACCACTTCGCCAAGATTTACCAGAACATGGTGAGGGGCCAGGTGAAAAATTCACTGCCGAAACCAACTACAACCCATCATCACCTTATTCATCAACTAAGGCAGCATCAGACTTGATAGTCAAAGCTTGGGTGCGCTCATTTGGTGTCAAGGCGACTATTTCTAACTGTTCAAATAACTACGGACCATACCAACACATTGAGAAGTTTATTCCGCGCCAAATCACCAACATATTGGCTGGCATTAAACCAAAACTTTATGGTGAGGGTAAAAACGTTCGTGACTGGATTCATACCAATGATCATTCAACTGGAGTTTGGGCTATCTTAACTAAGGGGCGTATGGGCGAAACTTACTTGATTGGTGCTGACGGTGAAAAGAACAACAAAGAAGTTCTTGAAATGATTCTTGAAAAAATGGGGCAACCTAAAGATGCTTATGATCACGTCACAGACCGTGCAGGTCATGACTTACGTTATGCTATTGATTCAAGTAAGCTTCGTGAAGAGCTTGGTTGGGAACCACAATTTACTAACTTCTCAGAAGGTTTAGAAGAGACTATCAAGTGGTACACTGACAACCAAGAGTGGTGGAAAGCAGAAAAAGAAGCCGTTGAAGCAAAATACGCTGCAACGCAAAAAGTTATTCAGTAAAACAAAGAAACTTGTCTTTTCAGAAAAATGAAAGACAAGTTTTTGATTTATGAAATATCATACCGTTAGTCACAATCTCTATATGATTATAATGATAGGACTTTTCGGTCATCTTACTAGCTGATTCATGAGCTATCTTGCGAAAATAGTTTTTAGAATTTATTGTGAGATGTCTCGTTTTTTAATTTTTAGGCTTGCCTTTAAGTTCTTTATAGAAATGACTCTACTCTCTATTATTTCAATTCTCATACTAAAGCTTAAATCCACGTCATTTCGTAGACTAGGAGAGGATATCGTAGTCCAGTATGAATTCTGGAGGCTGCTAAAGAGATGCTACTTTAAGAGAAAAATTTTCGACAATAAAATGAGGCTGGGCAAAAACTAGCTTCAAAATAAAACCACACAGTGATTTCCGTCTCGAAAACAATCAAGATGAAAGAATCGCTGTGTGGTTTTTGAGTATTTGAAGTTTTTGAGCCTAGATTCTTGGCCAATT
>NZ_JBLOJT010000082.1:0-8217 GCF_047785745.1 Streptococcus pluranimalium
TTTTTTTGAAGAAAACCTATAAAATTCTCCCATTTGGTCAGAATGGGAGAATTTTTCATTTCCTCAAAACCACTTTCCCTACCACAATGGTAACTATCACTGAGACGACAATTGTCACAAGGATTCCGATGATTTGGGGAATTGCTGTTTCAGGAGCAATGGCGATGACGCCCAGACTTCCGAGTAAGCCTCCTAGTCCGTTCATGGCAAAGGAGTCGACCACATCGTCAAGCAACAGAGTCTTTTGTATCCAAGTCATCATCAGGTAGGTCAGGCTGCTGGCTGCCCCACAGATTAGCATCATCTCTAGAGGATTGGCAATGCCGACAGCCGAAGTGCTCGTCACAAGTCCGACAATGACACCGTTTAGCGTGGCTACCGTAAGATTTGTCTCCTTATGCCATTTAGCGAGAAGGCTCCATGCTAATCCGCCGCTGATGATAGCGACCAGGGTGTTGATGGTAATCAGAACGCTCTTGCTGTTGAGCTGACCAACAGGTGCCATGTTGAAACTAAACCAGCCAAAGGTGATGAAAAGCATACCGAGATAAAGAGGGAGATGCTGATTGTTGCTGTGCTCGTGAGGTGTATTTCCTAGAAGTTTTGCCAAGACAAGGGAAGAAAGCCCTGCTGAGAGATGGACGACGAGACCGCCAGAAAAATCGACCACACCTAGCTGAGTCAACCAGCCAGCAGGATTCCAGATCAAATAAGCTAATGGACAGTAAACTAGGAGGAGCCAAGCACTGCTTAAAAGAATCAGATGGTGAGTTTTGGTGCGATCAATTGTGGCACCAATCAACATGCCAACAGCATATAAGGCGAAGCAGAGCTGACAAAGAAGGTCTAGCATGAGGTTTATAGGAAGATGGTGCGAGAGAAAAACACTATCTAGTTGGCCTTGAAAACTAATAAAATAAGCAAAAGCCATCCAAAGAAAACTAGTCCAAAGCATGGTGATAGTATATTGAAACATGATACGGTTACTTAGTCGGGGTGACAGATAACCAACGTACATAAGGCCAAGACCAAAAATCATTAGCCACATCATAAGGCTGCATATTAAGAGAAACATCTTTACTCCTTTACATTTTTCAGTGGATTTGTTAATATGGTTAACTGGTTAAGTATTTTACGATGAAAACATTAACTTGTCAAGGAGTAAGAAATGAAAGATTATAAAATTATCATTGTAGGTGCAGGAGCAGCAGGTATAGGATTTGGGGCTGCTTTGCAACAGTTAGGAATTGAGGATTACCTGATTTTAGAGAAAGGAAGTATTGGTGATAGTTTCCTCAAATGGCCACGCACCACACGTTTTATCACGCCATCCTTTACGACAAATGGCTTTGGATTTCCAGATATCAACGCTGTCGTACCTGATACATCACCAGCCTTTTCTTTTCAAAAGGAACACCTTTCAGGCAGAGAATACGCAGAGTATCTCCACCTTGTGACTAAGCATTATGACTTAAGGATTGAAACGCAGACCGAAGTGACCTCGATAACAAGCTCTCAAAAAGGCTATCAGATTGAAACAAATCGTGGCACCTATCAGGCTAAATATCTGATTATGGCAACTGGAGAGTTTCAAAATCCTTATCGTGGAGGTATTGAAGGTGGGGATTTGGCTATCCACTATGGTGAGGTAGATAGTTTTTACCTTCAATCAGAGGATCCTTTTATCGTTTTAGGTGGCAATGAGAGTGGTTGTGATGCTTTTACGAGTCTAGCTGCTATGGGTAACAGCGTTTCGCTTTATACTGAAGATTTCGGGAAATCTCAAGTCGCACCAGATCCTAGTATTCGTTTGTCGCCGATCACTCAGGAAAAGTTGGCTGAAGTTGATAAAAACAAGGTGTGGGATGCCCATATATATGAAGACAAGACAGTAACTTCAATCGAAAAAGAGTCAGGTACCTATCGGGTGCGCTTTGATGATGGGACGTATGCTGAATCTCAGCACCAGCCTGTACTAGCAACAGGCTTTCGAACTTGTATTTTGAACATTTTAGGGGATGATTTGTTTCAATTCACTAAAGACGGTATTCCTATGGTAAACGAGAAGGATGAGTCAACTTTGTGTCACAATGTCTTTCTAATTGGGCCAAGCTTACGCCAAAAAGATGTGATTTTCTGTTACATTTATAAATTCCGCCAACGCTTTATCCCAGTGATTAAGGAGATTGCCAAGCGTGAAAAATGGACTTTAGACCCAGTTGTTTTAGACTTCTACAAAGACAATCAGATGTCTTTAGATGACCTATCTTGTTGTGATGTCCGTTGTGATTGCTAAAGAAGTATCAAAAAACAAGCTAACTCCTTAGGAGCTAACTTGTTTTTTTCGTTTTTTAAAGAGAGATAGTGGGAATTGCTGAATAATACTGATGGCAATGGTAATAGCAAAAGCTGTTACAAATGATGTTCTCATATGGGTCATGGCTAGCTCATTTGATCCCGTCAACATAAAGTAAATCCCACGATAAAAACTTAACCCAGGAATCAAAGGGAACATGCTGGTTGATAGGAAAATAGTCATAGGTGTTTTCCGTCTAGCAGCTAGGATTTTTGAAACTAGGGTGGCAAAGAGTCCAGGGATAAATACGGCAACGATATCCATGCCAAAGTTTTCTTTCAAAATCATGTAGAGTAACCAAGAGATAGCGCCGATGATACCAATATCTAGTAAATAACGTTTAGGAACGTTGTAGGTGATTGAAAAAGCAACCGTACCAATGCCTGCCGCTAGTGTTCTAATCAAGAAACCGATAGCTGTTACTGTCTCAGTTGAAAAAGTCCCTGTCATCTGATCAGCAAAGGGAAGGATTTCCGTCATACCAGCGACCCCAGCTGAGATAGAAATACAGGTCATCAGGGCTGACATCAGAAGGGTAAAACCGATTGAGAAATTATTATGGGAAATCTCACGAACAGCATTAACGAAGAATCCCCCAGGAACCATAATCATCAAAGCACCTAGGATGATGATGCTTCGCGTTTCACCAAGTCCGAGAAAATAAAATAAGTTGACGGATAAACTGACGATGGCACTTGCCAGTATCGTTGTTAAAAATGGCGTATGAATACGGGAAGCGCCCACTTGGATAAACCAACCAGCCAGAAGGCCAGCGATAGCAGCAGTGAAAGAATCAATAGGAGAACTTCCCAGAGCGAGGGAGAAGCCACCAGCACCAAAGAAATAGGCAGCTAGAATAGTCCAAATAGAGTAGAGGGGATTATCGTTGATTTCTTGTAAACGATGAAAGATGTACGAAGCAGTAACCTTATTCTTCTTCGACAAACTTCTGGAAAGCGCATTGACAGCTTCCAATTTACCCAAATCAATGGCCGTTTCATTGACATTCATCACTTTTGATTCTTGATAACCCAATTGATTAGTGCCTGAAGCGATGATCCCTTGATTGACTACGTAAACTTCGAACTGCTCAATATCCAAAGAATCAGCAATGTGATTCATGGTGGTTTCAATACGGAAAACCTCGGCTCCGGATTCCATGAGAATACGTCCTGCAAAGAGAACAGCATCTATTTCATTTTTTAGGGTGGCAACTGGACGTCGTTTCATTTATGCTTAGGCTCCTCTTCTTGAAATACAGCAAGCGTATAGGCCAAATCACTTTTAGAAATGGCCTTAACACTTATGGCTTATCCCATCATGGACAAATCGTATCTACCATTATAAAAGGTCTATAGGCGTTTGACAATGCTTGAAAGAGAATTCTTTAAAAAATTTAAAAAGCCCTTGATTTTATAAGAAGAAGCTAATATTTTGAATTTTTAGATAATTAAAAAATAATTTTTCAAGGAGAGCGCTATGACAACCAATAATATGTCCAATTATAGTTACGGAGTAGATTATTTTCAGGAAATTCCGCAAGTTCTGAAGTCCTATCATGTTAGGAGTGTAGCGCTCATTGGTGGAGAAAAGGTCCTAGCCAGTTCTGCAGACCAAGTGGTAGAAATCCTAGAAGCGAATGGCTACGAAGTGACGGGGCAGTTTATTTATGGGACGGATTCGACGCAATCTAATATCGACAAACTGGTTGCTAATCCCGATGTAGCGCGTGCTGATATTATCTTCGGATTTGGTGGTGGGCGTGCGCTGGACACTGCTAAAATGGTGGCTCATGAGTTGGGAAAAGATATTATGACCTTCCCAACTATTTGTTCCAACTGCTCAGCAGGAACAGCTATTGCTGTTATTTATAAGGATGACCACAGTCTACTCAAATATGGCTACCCTGAAACGCCAGTGCATATTTTTATCAATACCAAGGTGATTGCAGAAGCACCAGTTAAATATTTCTGGGCAGGCATTGGTGATGGGATTTCCAAGGCTCCTGAAGTTGAGCGTGCTGCTTACGAATATGAACAAAGAGGTGGTGTTCTATCACATACAGGTGTCCTAGGACGCGCTGTAGCTCTTTCTTCTAAGGATGCTTTTTATGAGTATGGTCAAGAAGGTTTAAAAGACGTTGAAAACCATAAACCATCAAAAGCAGTTGAGGAAATCGCCCTCGCTATCCTTGTCTCTACAGGTTATGCCTCAAACTTGGTCAATCAACCAGACTTTTATTTCAACTCTTGCCATGCCCATGCCTTTTATAATGGAACGACAGTCGTCAAACGCGAGGATGAGCATCTTCATGGAGCAGTGGTTGCCTTTGGTGTCATGGTTCTTCATGCCTACTTTGGTGAGACAGAAGAATTAAGCAAGGTGGCTCATTTCAATAAATCTCTTGGATTGCCAGTAACATTAACTGAGATTGGGTTAGCTGAGAGTGATATTGCAGCTGTGCTTAATCTAGCTCTGGAGACCAATGAATATAAGCATACACTATTTGAAACAGATCGCTTTACAGCAGCTGTTCTCAAGGCCAATCAGGTAGGACAAACCTTACTATCAGTCTAAAAGAGACTCTCAGAACTTCCACACCATATTGAAGTGGATTTGGTTAAATGGCGATAGATAATATCAAAAGAGACAATTGATTTATTTGTAAAGAATTTCATGATAAAAGTTTTGACGAAAGACTATTTTTAGCGTAAAATAGAAAGGAATGATAACATAAGGAGAATAGACCTTGGAATTAGAAGTATTTGCTGGTCAAGAAAAGAGCGAACTTTCAATGATTGAAGTTGCTCGTGCAATTTTAGAAGAACGTGGTCGCGATAACGAAATGTATTTCAGCGACATGGTGAATGAGATCCAAGTCTACCTTGGAAAAACGGATGCTGAAATCCGTGAGTCACTCCCATATTTCTACTCAGATTTGAATATCGATGGAAGTTTTATTCCATTGGGGGATAACCGTTGGGGTCTTCGTTCATGGTATGCGATTGATGAAATTGATGAAGAAATCCTTACCTTTGAAGAAGAAGGCGAAGATGCACCCAAACGTAAGAAAAAACGTGTTAATGCCTTCATGGATGGTGACGAAGACGCTATCGACTACAACGATGATGATCCAGAAGATGAAGATTACATTGTGGAGACAGAATCGATCGAATATGACGATGAAAATCCAGATGATGAAAAATCAGAAGTTGAGTCATATGATTCTGAGCTAAATGAAATCATCGCTGATGACGACGTTGTTGAAGAAGATGTTGATTTAAATGAAGAAGATGACGAATTTTCAGACGATGATGAAACGGAAGAATAAGGATCACATTCTGTTGACAAATCTCTAAAATTTATTTATATTAGTTTATGGGCACCTCTTTAGAGGTCAGACAAAGCTCCCTAGTTATGACTAGGGAGTATTTTTATTTTTTTGATTGAGAAAAGATGTAGTTTAGCTATGACTTACTATTATTTTTTCTCATCAACCTACCCTATTATATAGTGAGCTTGGCGCAATTGATTTCGCTTAGGAGATTAGTTGTCGTCATTATTTATTTTTAGAACGAAGGAGTTTCTCGTTAATGACAAAGTATATTTTTGTTACTGGTGGTGTAGTATCGTCTATTGGTAAAGGGATTGTGGCAGCTAGCCTTGGTCGCTTGCTTAAAAATCGTGGTCTCAAAGTAACTATTCAGAAATTTGATCCCTATATCAATATTGACCCAGGAACAATGAGTCCTTACCAACATGGTGAAGTTTATGTGACAGATGATGGCGCTGAAACTGACCTTGACCTTGGTCACTACGAGCGCTTTATAGATATCAATCTTAATAAATACTCAAACGTAACAACGGGCAAAATCTACAGTGAAGTTCTTCGAAAAGAGCGTAAAGGGGAGTATCTTGGAGCTACTGTCCAGGTCATTCCACATATTACAGATGCTTTGAAGGAAAAAATCAAACGCGCTGCAACCACAACTGATTCAGATGTGATTATCACCGAAGTTGGTGGTACTGTAGGAGATATTGAAAGTCTTCCTTTCCTTGAGGCGCTTCGTCAAATGAAGGCTGATGTGGGTTCAGATAACGTTATGTATATCCATACAACCCTGCTTCCTTATCTCAAAGCTGCGGGTGAAATGAAGACCAAACCAACGCAACACTCTGTTAAAGAACTTCGTGGGCTTGGTATTCAGCCAAATATGTTGGTTATTCGTACAGAACAACCTGTTGAGCGAGGTGTTAAAAATAAATTGGCACAATTTTGTGATGTGGCTCCAGAAGCTGTTATCGAATCTATGGACGTTGAGCATATCTACCAAGTTCCCCTTAACATGCAGGCACAAGGGATGGACCAAATCGTTTGTAACCACTTGAAAATCGATGCCCCACAAGCAGATATGAGCGAATGGTCAGCCATGGTTGACAAGGTTCTTAACCTCAAGAAAACGACTAAAATTGCCTTGGTTGGAAAATATGTTGAATTACCAGATGCTTATTTATCAGTGGTTGAAGCCCTTAAGCACTCAGGTTATGTCAATAACTCAGCTATCGATCTTAACTGGGTTAATGCCAATGATGTGACGGCTGACAATGCTGCAGAATTACTAGGTGATGCTGATGGTATCATCGTTCCTGGTGGCTTTGGACAACGTGGTACAGAAGGTAAAATACAAGCCATTCGCTATGCGCGTGAAAGTGACGTTCCAATGCTTGGTGTCTGCCTCGGTATGCAGTTGACTTGTGTTGAATTTGCTCGCCACGTACTTAATATGGAAGGGGCTAACTCAGCAGAATTAGACCCAGAAACACCCTACCCAATTATTGACATTATGCGTGATCAAATCGATATCGAAGATATGGGTGGAACACTTCGTCTTGGGCTCTATCCATGTAAATTGAAATCAGGTTCCAACGCAGCGGCAGCTTACAACAATCAAGAAGTGGTTCAACGTCGTCACCGTCACCGTTATGAGTTCAATACCAAATTCCGTGAAGAGTTTGAAAAAGCTGGATTTGTCTTCTCAGGTGTGTCTCCAGATAATCGACTCATGGAAATCGTTGAAATCCCAGAAAACAAATTCTTTGTAGCAGCCCAATATCACCCAGAATTGCAAAGTCGTCCAAACCACGCTGAAGAGCTCTACACAGCCTTTGTGACGGCAGCGGTTGAAAATCACGGTTAAAACAAAGTTGAATCTAAGAAAACATTAATGCTATAATAAGACTCAAAGAAAATCGCTTTCAGACTTATTTGCTCCCCTATTTGTTGGTATGGTTTTGGGGATTGCAACGCTCCTAGCAACAGGTATTAGTTTTGAAGAATATAACAAAGGTGGACAGAATGTCAGTTTCTTCCTTGAATCAGCTACCATTGCCTTTGCGATTCCACTTTATAAAAGACGTGACGTCCTCAAAAATATTGGTTCCAAATTGTTGGTGGTATTACCTTGGAAAGCGTCGTCGCCGTTTACGGTATCTATATGGTGTCAACTATCATGGGATTAGGGCGTCAAGTTACCGCATTAATGTTACCACAAGCAGCTACAACAGCTATTGCTATGCCAACTTCAGTAGCCCTCGGTGGTTCAGGAGAATTGACCTCACTTGCCTGTATCTTGAATGCCGTGATTATTTATGCCCTAGCAAAACCACTCTTGAAACGGTTTAAAATCAAAGATCCTATTGCGCGTGGTATCGCTCTTGGGACGGCAGGACATTCTCTTGGTGCATCTGTAGCGCAAGATATGGGACAAGTCGAAGCCTCAATGGCCTCTATTGCTCTCGTTCTGGTTGGTGTGATTGTTACCGTAGTCGTCCCCGTATTTGGAAGCATTTTAATGTAAGAA
>NZ_JBLOJT010000083.1:0-8111 GCF_047785745.1 Streptococcus pluranimalium
TGATCCAGCAGGTAAAGAAGAAATTCCTGACAAAAAAGCTGAAAACCCCGCTGTAAAACTTGGTAACAAGAAAGCAGTTGCTAAGAAAGATAGCAAATACGCAAAAGATGCAACTCTTCCTTCAACAGGTGATAACAGCTCAGCTACTTTTGCAGTTGCTGGATTAGCCATCATGGGACTTGGTCTTGCAGGTGTAGCAAAACGTAAATTCAACAACTAATTAGATACAACTTTATCATTTAATTAGTTAATATTTAAAAAAGGGTGGACTTTTGTCCATTCTTTTTTATTAGGTACTGTCAATAATTTTGTGTAAACACCTAATCGAGTTTCTAAATGTTAATCAAATAGACTATCGAGGGTATTAGAACACGCTCCAAAACCTTTATGAACACGGTGTCAAAACTTGAAATTATAGTCTTCAAAAATAGTTACCAAACATCGCTCAAGTGATTCTTCATTTGGAAATACTACTTTCTTTTTACACTGTCTTTTAATTTCTTTATTCAGTGATTCAATCAAGTTAGTCGAGTATATGCTTGGCCAAATACAGTATGGGAGCTGGTAAAAGGTGAATAAATTCTCTGTATTTTCAAGGGACTCCGTCACCTTCTTATAACAAGGGTTCCACTCATCCATAAACTGTCTCAATAACTTTCTTGCTTCCTCAAAGCTAGTTGCTCGATAAACCTGTTTAAACCGCTCAATAATAGGAGCGCTGTCTACACGTTTGACTTTACTCGACATATTGCGAGCAATATGAACTAAGCAACGTTGCTGTTTTGCTAAAGGATAAACGTGTTGGATGACTTGCTCCAAGACATTGAATCCATCAGTGACAACTAGAGACACTTGCTGGACTCCTTGCCTTTGAAGTCGATTGAGAAGGTCACTCCAAGAAGTATTATTCCCATTTGGTGCCATCTCATATCCTAAAACGGATTTATAGCCCTCAGGAGTAATCCCAAGAGCAATATGAACGCATTCTTTACTAACTGTTCCTCGGCGCAAAGGTAAGTATGTCCCGTCAAGATAAAGCACGGAATAGTTTTCCTTAAGTGTGCGCTCGTGAAAAGCAGTGACGTTCTCTTGCGTTACTGTTGTGATATTTGACACAGTCGTCGGACTATAGTGATGACCATACATTCGTTCGATAATCTCGCTGATGTCACGAGTTGTGACACCAGTTTGGTAGCGTTTGATAACCATTTCTTCTAGATGGTCATCACGTCTAGTATAGGACGGCAAGATAGCTGGTGAAAACTCACCATTTCGATTTCTTGGTATTGCTAAACTCACAGTTCCATATTTGGTTTCAAATTGACGAGGATAGGTGCCATTGCGGTTATTACCTGTGTTATAACCACTTTTCTCATAGGGTTCATATCCGAGAAAAGCTGATAATTCAGCTTGCAAGAGCTCATTCATGGCTGTCTCTACTCGATTGTTTTAGATTCCAAGATAAACTAGTTAAAGTATAGTGTGTGACGCATTATATTTATAAATATTTTCCTGATAGCAGCGCATTTTCATTGTTGAGTTTTCGTTTCATTGTTACTTTTTCAAGTTTATTATAGTTGGCGTATCAATCATTAATTAATGCTATTTGACTATCAAAGTGGCGACTACTTTGGTTGAAATCCATGATTTTTTGTATTGAGTAAGAACAACTAGACTTTCTATAAAAAGAACTTTGGCATTTTCCCAAAGCCTTTAAAGTATGCTATAATAAAGAGTAATATTATATTTTTTGGAGAATAGATTGGCTATTGAAAATTATAGGCCGGACCATGTGGTTGAGGCTGTTTATGATTTGCGGGCGGACGATTTAATCCGCCAAGGTATTCGTGCGGTCTTAGTAGATTTGGACAATACCTTGATTGCCTGGAATAATCCTGATGGTACAGATGAGCTAAGAGCTTGGTTGGATGAAATGACACAAGCTGATATTCCAGTTGTTGTGGTCTCTAACAATAATCATGCACGTGTTAAACAAGCGGTGGAGCGTTTTGGTGTAGACTTTGTCAGTCGTGCCTTAAAGCCTTTCACCCGAGGTATTGATATTGCAATAGGGCGCTATGGTTTTAACAAATCAGAAGTTGTTATGGTTGGTGATCAATTGATGACGGATATTCGTGCAGCACATCGTGCAGGTATTCGTTCTATTCTTGTGAAACCGATTGTGCCATCAGACGCTTGGAATACAAAAGTGAACCGTGCACGCGAACGCCGTGTCTGGGCTAAACTAGAAGCCAAATACGGGAAAATTATCTATCAAAAAGGAATTTAATGGAAGATTTAATGTGTATTGGCTGCGGAGCCAAAATTCAAATGGAGAATAAATCAGAAGCAGGTTATACACCGAAAAGTGCTTTAGAAAAAGGACTAGAAACTGGTGAGTTATACTGTCAACGTTGTTTCAGACTACGTCACTACAATGAAATCGTTGATGTTAATATCTCAGACGATGAATTTTTAAAACTCTTGCATGAAGTTGGTGATAGTGATGCCCTAGTGGTTAATGTCATTGATATTTTTGACTTTAATGGCTCAGTCATTCCTGGCTTGCCACGCTTTGTATCTGGGAATGATGTCCTTCTTGTTGGCAATAAAAAAGATATTTTACCCAAGTCTGTCAAAGATAGTAAAGTTACCCAGTGGCTAACTGAGAGAGCGCACGAAGAAGGTTTCAGACCGGTTGATACCATCTTGACCAGTGCTCAAAATAAAGCAGCTATTCGTGACTTGATTAATGCTATTGAAAAATATCGCCATGGACGTGATGTCTTTGTTGTTGGGGTAACCAATGTTGGTAAATCAACCCTTATCAATGCTATTATTCAAGAAATCACAGGGGATAAAGATGTGATTACAACATCACGCTTCCCTGGAACAACCCTTGATAAGATTGAGATTCCGCTGGATGATGGTACTTACATCTATGATACGCCAGGGATTATTCACCGTCACCAAATGGCGCATTATTTGACCGCTAAAAACCTTAAATACATCAGTCCTAAAAAGGAAATCAAGCCTAAGACTTATCAGCTAAATTCAGGGCAAACTCTCTTTTTAGGTGGTTTAGGACGATTTGATTTCGTTTCAGGGCAAAAGCAAGGTTTTACCGCTTATTTTGATAATAATTTGGAATTACACCGTACGAAATTAGAAGGGGCAGATGCTTTTTATGACAAGCATGTTGGTAGTCTTTTGACCCCACCTTCTAACAAAGAAAAAGCTGATTTTCCAAAATTAGTTCGCCATGAATTTACCATCAAAGATAAGACAGATATCGTCTTTTCGGGACTTGGTTGGATTCGTGTCAATACTACTACTGAAAATCCGACAGTTGTTGCGGCCTGGGCACCAGAAGGGGTGTCAGTGCTTGTTCGCAAAGCTTTGATTTAATAAATAGAAAAGAAAGATTTTATGTCACTAACAAGTAAACAACGTGCCTTCTTAAAATCAGAAGCGCATTCCCTAAAACCCATTGTCCAAATTGGAAAAAATGGTTTAAATAAACAAATTAAAACCAGTGTTCGTAACGCTTTAGATGCGCGTGAATTGATTAAGGTAACCCTTCTTCAAAACACAGACGAAGACATTCATGATGTAGCTGAAACGCTCGAAGATGAAATTGGTTGCGATACCGTTCTTAAAATTGGTCGTATCCTAATCCTCTTTAAAGAATCAGCCAAAAAAGAAAATCGTAAGCTCTCACCAAAAGTGAAAGCCATAAAAGCAAACTAAAGTAAGAAATCAAACGTATCGTGTAAGGAGTAGCTATGCCTATTGAGCTCTTAACTCCCTTTACCAAAGTGGAGCTAGAAGAAGAGAAAAAAGAAACTGACCGTAAACAGGTTGGTATTTTAGGGGGAAATTTTAACCCTGTTCATAACGCTCACTTGGTAGTCGCAGACCAGGTTCGCCAGCAATTAGGCTTGGATCAGGTTTACCTCATGCCTGAGTTTGAGCCACCTCACGTGGATCACAAAGAGACTATTGATGAGAAACACCGACTTAAAATGTTGGAGTTGGCTATTCAAGATATGCAAGGCTTGGATATTGAGACCATTGAGCTTGAACGTAAAGGTATTTCCTATACCTATGAAACGATGAAGCTCCTGACAGAGAAGAATCCCGATGTGGATTATTACTTTATCATTGGTGCCGATATGGTTGACTACCTACCCAAGTGGCATAAGATTGATGAGCTTATCCAAATGGTTCAGTTTGTTGGTGTTCAACGCCCCAAATACAAGGCAGGAACCTCTTATCCGGTTATCTGGGTTGACGTTCCACTCATGGACATTTCTTCAAGCATGATACGTGATTTCATAAAGAAAGATCGCCAGCCTAACTACCTCCTTCCAAAACCAGTCTTGGATTATATCGAAGCAGAAGGACTTTACCGATGAGTTACCAATCCTACACAGCTTATCATAGAGACCAACTCTTGGAAAAACTGCAGTCAGTGATGAGTGCCAAACGATTCACACACGTTCTAGGCGTCGAGCAGGCAGCTATAGAACTAGCCCGCTTAAATAGTTACGATCAAGTCAAAGCAGGCTTAGCAGGGCTACTACACGATTATGCCAAAGAAAGTTCAGACCAAGAATTTCTAGACTTGATTGACAAATACCAGCTTGATCCTGATTTAAAAAACTGGAATAACAATGTCTGGCATGGTGTGGTTGGTAGATATAAAATCCAAGAAGAACTTGGTTTAACTGATCCAGAGATTCTACGCGCCATTGAAATCCACACCATTGGTGCTGCAGAAATGACGACTCTAGATAAGATTGTTTATGTGGCCGATTACATTGAACATAACCGTGATTTCCCTTTGGTTGCTAAAGCACGAGAGATTGCACAGCAAAATCTCGATCAAGCAGTGGCTTATGAAACCATTAACACCGTAGCCTTTCTAGCTCAAAAAGCACAGCCTATTTATCCAAAAACTATCGAAACTTATAATAGTTTTGTCAAGTACATGAAGGAAGATTAAGGATGAAGCAAGCTTTATTGATGATTGATGTCCAGAATGCTTTGGTTGAAGCAAATCCTTATCAAATCACGGAAAGGATTACTATTTGGAAACGTGCAATAAGCTGGGCTAGAGAATCTGGAATAGAGGTTATTTTTATCCAACATCAGGATGATGACATTATAGAAGGTTCTCATGGTTGGCAGATTTATTCAGAACTTGCCCCTAAGCAAGCAGAAAAAAAGATTTCAAAGTCTTATAATAGTGCTTTTAAAAATACTGGATTGAAAGCTTACTTAGATGAAAAGGGGATAGAGTCGCTAATTATAGCAGGAATGCAAACAGAATATTGTGTTGATACGAACATAAAAGTAGCTTTTGAATGCGGATATACTATGTTTGTCATTGAAAATGGGACAACAACTTTTGAGGCAGACGACATAGAAACAACAACATTGATTGAGCATTACGAAAATATATGAGCAGATCGTTTTGCCGAAGTTGATTTTTTAGAAGAATTAATAAAAGAGGAAAAATAGTGAACAAAACAGAATTACTTGAATTAGTTGTCAAAGCAGCTGATGAAAAACGTGGGGAAGATATCCTTGCCCTTGATTTAGCAGGATTGACTAGTGTGACAGATTATTTCGTCATTGTTAGCTCAACCAATAGCCGCCAATTAGAGGCCATTGCAGATAATATTCGCGAAAAAGTCAAAGAAGCTGGTGGAGATCCTAGTCATATTGAAGGTGACAGCAAGACAGGTTGGGTTCTTCTTGACCTCAACGATGTCGTTGTACATATCTTCTCAGAAGATGAACGTTTCCATTACAATCTTGAAAAACTCTGGCATGAAGCTCCAGAAGTGGATGTCGCAGCATATCTTGCATAATATTTAAACCTTGCTTTCAGGCAAGGTTTTTGAGAATTGACAGAAAGGAAGGCGGTCACGGAGGTTCTCATTTGAACACACGCTAAAGGCGAAGACAGTGTAAAAAAGATAGATTGGCTTGTATCCAAGACCACTGTGTTAATCTCCTGTTTTTGCGGTGTCTTTGCCTACGTCCGCACGTTGTATCATGAACAAAAATTACGAAAAATTTGCATCAGTATACGATGCTATCATGGATGACTCTCTTTATGACTTGTGGACGGACTTTTCGCTCCGCCATTTACCAAAGTCAAACCATCGCAAAAAATTACTAGAATTAGCCTGTGGAACTGGGATTCAATCCGTTCGTTTCTCGCAAGCAGGATTTGATGTTACTGGTTTGGATTTGAGTCAAGAAATGTTGGATATTGCCCAAAAGCGAGCTGAATCAGCCAAGCAAAAGATTGCTTTCCAACAGGGCAATATGCTAGATTTATCAAGAGCTGGAAAATTCGATTTTGTAACCTGTTATTCAGATTCTATCTGTTATATGCAGGACGAGGTTGAAGTTGGAGATGTCTTCAAGCAAGTTTATGACAGTTTAGAAGAAGACGGTGTTTTCATTTTTGATGTCCACTCAACCTATCAAATTGATGAGGTTTTCCCGGGTTACTCTTATCACGAAAATGCGGAAGACTTTGCCATGGTTTGGGATTCCTTTGAAGATGAAGCGCCACACTCAGTCGTGCATGAGTTAACCTTCTTTATCCAAGATGATGATGGCCGTTTCACTCGCTTTGATGAAGTCCATGAAGAACGCACTTACGAAGTCTTAACCTATGACATTTTACTTGAACAAGCTGGCTTCAAATCCTTCAAACTCTATGCCGATTTTGAAGATAAAGCGCCAACTGAGACAAGTAGGAGATGGTTTTTTGTAGCGAGGAAGTAGTAGTCAGAGTTGACACTTTTATTAAATTGAGTAAAAATAACAATAGAAAAATCGTTGTGTTGACAACTCCTGTCTCTGAGACCGTTTTAAGGAAGGGATAGGATATTACAATCAAAACCTCAATTTCGTACCTGTCAAAGTTGGAAATACTGTCTTACTGTTATTTTTTACGGTTAAAGGTTAAAATTGCCAGTAAAAGAATGCCAAATTTTATCATAAGTTCAAGAGCTTCGTAAACTGACATGACAGTCATCTCTCCCCTGCTTGTTTAATGGGTTCCAATGAAAAAGCTCTGCTTTTTCTATCTACTAGCTCAACTCATCCACTGGAAGAGTTGAGTTTTCTGAACTTTCAGTAGACTATTCGTCAATGATTTTACGAATTTATGCTCAAGAGCAATCTTGTCTAGAGTGACTGAAAATTGACAGTGAAAGCCCTAAACCAAGGGCTTTTTGTGGTATAATTATGACAATCAATAGTGGTAGTTAAGAAGGAAATATGAGAGATATACTAACTAAGTTTAGAAAGTCGATTTTAGAAGTTTTAAATAAAGGAAAAGTAAAAGAAACATGGTGTTTATGGCTTCCTTTGCCTAATATATTATTTACAATCCTAGCAACTAATCTTGTTGGACAAGTATCACTTAGAACATTATTGGAATTTGCAAATCAGAAGCAAAGTTTTGTATTGGTTTTGTTGATATTATTTTCAATAATAAAGTCTTACTTAATCGGCAAATATACTGCTAAAATAAATAATAAAAGATTTAGTATTTTGTCATTTATCTGCCACTTACCTTCTTCTTTTTTCTTTATATGGATATTTTATATACATTGGACTAGTTTGAAAATAATACTATTTCTATTTTTTGATTTACTAGTTTGTTTTTTATCCAATTGGTTAATTGAGCGTAAAGTTCAATCACATATTCTCGCAGATATTGTCAGTTTATTCTTTTTTTGGGCATTAGTTTCTTTAGAAGTTGATACAGAAAAGGGATTAGTATCTCTTATTTTTGCTGTTCTGGTTGTAACATTACGTTCTCTTTTAGTAACAAGTTTTTACAATGGTATCCATATAGAAAGTTTTCTATTTGGTGAACAAAAGGCAGGTAAGTTTTATTGGTTTGCAGAGTTATTATCAACAGGTTTATTTTTAACTGTCCTATCTGCTATATTAGAGGAACTTTCCAAGCAAGTATCACTAGTAGTCATATTGTCTAGTATATTTGTTTATTATGTTTTTTTGTATATAAGGCTGTTTTTATATAAACAATTTGGTATTTCTTATAAAGAATTACT
>NZ_JBLOJT010000084.1:0-8045 GCF_047785745.1 Streptococcus pluranimalium
GTTCATCAAGGTAAACTTGACAATATCAGATTTTAATTTTCAATGAGTATAATAAAAGATTACGCAAAGGCCTTGTTCCTCATCTCAAGAGGGGCAAGGCCGTTGTGCTTCTCTTGAAATCGTTCGTTATTGTAAAAATAGATATAAGCATCAATATCAGCGACTAACTCCTCAAACGTCTTATAACTATTCAAGTCATAGCACTCCGTTTTAAAGTGACCAAAGAAACTCTCAATTGGGGCATTGTCAATGCACTTGCCAACTCGTGACATAGAGCGCGTCATCTGATATTGTGTCGTTATCATCCGATATTCTCGTGAGGTGTATTGGGAGCCTCGGTCACTATGGATAAGTGGCGAGGCATCTGGATTGGCTTTCATAGCCTTTCTTAGATTCTCCATAACAAGTGGATTATCATTGTTCTTACTGATATGGTAAGCCACGATAGAGCCGTCATAAAGGTCTTTAATAGCACTCAGATAAGCCTTACCGTCGATTTCTGCGTTTGATTTCTTCCAACTTTTTTAGGAGACCTACCTCCATTTCAAGGTAGCGATTGAGCTCTTCTAGTTGCTTGATTTTAAGGTGAAGTTCTTCCTCTGGCGTGAGATTGGGCTTGCTTTCTAACCCTCTACCTCTGCGGTTTAGCAGACCTTGACTCTCGTCCATCTCAAACTTCCTCACCCAGGAATAAACTTGTTGGTAAGAAACACCATATTTCTCAACCGCTGTCTGATAGTCTTTATCATGAGAAATAGTGAAGTTGACCATGTCAACACGTTACTCAAAAGTGGTTTTTCGTCCCTGTTTCATACGACTTAATCCTTTACTAGTTGCTTGTAATGGTTTACCACTAGTATACTCTTTTAACCATCTTCTGAGAACAGAAGTATCTGAAATATTATATTTGTGACAAATCATCCTTAAACTTCCTTGTCCAGAAAGGTACTCATCAATTGCGGTTTGTTTCAACTCTAACGAATAGTGTTTCCAAGTACAGCTTTCCTTGAGACCGTCAATACCATCAATTTGGTATTTTCTCATCCACTCTTTGAGCGTATAGTCTGATACTTGATAGTCTTTGATTAACTGTCCAATTGCCTGGCCTTCTTGATATTTCAATACAATCTCTAACTTTTCTTCAACTGATTTTAGACTTCTTTTTGACATACGAAAACTCCCTTTATAGTTTCTAGTGAATTTTTGTTTTTTCACTGTCTACTATAAGGGGAGTATATCAAAATGAGAAGTCAGGGGGGTATCTTATTTGACAAAATCATTGATTTCTTTTTCAATGTTAGCTACTTTGTCATTAGCTTCTTCTAAAGTGTCACCAACTGTTGCGATGTAGAATTTGATTTTTGGTTCCGTACCTGAAGGACGAACGGCAAACCAGCTATCATCTGTTAATGTGTATTTAAGAACATCTGATGGTGGTGTCGTTAATTTAGTCTTTGTGCCATCAAGCGCAACAGCTTTTTGTTCTGCAAAATCTTCAAAAAGGGCAATATCTGTCTTGTTGAATTGCTTTGGCGCATTTTCACGGAATTTAGCCATGATAGCCTTGATTTGCTCAGCACCATCCTTACCAGAGAGGGTAACTGAGATGGTTTTTTCCGAAAAGTAGCCATATTCTTTGAAGATTTCATCGATACCATCAGCTAGTGTCAAACCACGAGAACGGTAGTAGGCTGCAATTTCAGCAACCATTAGCACGGCTTGGATGGCGTCTTTGTCACGGACAAATGGTTTAATGAGGTAACCGAAACTTTCTTCAAAACCAAACATGTAAGTATGATTACCTGTTTCTTCAAACTCTTGAATTTTTTCAGCAATAAATTTGAATCCAGTCAAGACATTAAACATGGTTGCACCGTAGCTCTCAGCAATTTTCGTTACCAGTTCAGTTGAAACGATTGATTTCGCAAGAGCGGCATTAGTAGGCAGCGTACCAGCTGTCTTATGTGCTTCAAGAACATACTTAGCGATAAGGGCCCCAATTTGGTTCCCTGAAAGGTTCCAATAAGAACCATCAGCTTGACGAACCTCAACCCCAACACGGTCAGCATCAGGATCTGTTGCAAGAAGTACATCCGCATCAATTTCGCGTCCTAGTTCTTCAGCTAAAGCGAAGGCTGCTTGGCTTTCTGGGTTAGGTGAAGCGACAGTAGAAAAATCTGGGTCAACCGTTGCTTGACTTTCGACGATTTGAACAGATTCGAAGCCAGCTTCAGCCAGTGAGCGACGCGCTAACATTTCGCCAGTACCATGAAGTGGTGTGTAGACAACTTTCATGTCTTTACCAAACTCGGCAATCAGGTCGTGGTTGATGTTAATAGTTTTTAATTCATCCAAGTAGAGACGGTCTGTTTCTTCGCCAAGAACAGTGATAAGCCCTGACGATTTGCTGCTTTCTAAATCAGCTAGTTTGACTGAGAAAGGATCCTCAATACCACGGATATAATCTGTCAAAGCAGAAGCATCAGCTGGTGGCATCTGACCACCGTCTTCGCCATAGACTTTATATCCATTAAATTCTTTTGGATTATGGCTGGCAGTTACCATAATACCTGCGATAGCATTGTAATGACGAACGGCAAAAGATAGTTCAGGAGTAGGACGAAGGCTTTCAAAAACGTATGATTTGATACCATGAGTTGCTAAAACTTGAGCCGACTCAAAGGCAAACTCTGGTGAAAAATGACGAGTATCATAAGCGATAGCCACACCACGTTTCTTGGCTTCTTCACCTTTTGATTCAACTAGTTTCGCTAAACCTTCTGTCGCTTGACGAACAACGAAAATATTAATACGGTTGGTGCCGGCACCAATATAGCCACGCATACCAGCTGTACCAAATTCTAAATTAGTGTAGAAAGCATCTTCTTTAGTTGTTTCATCCATACCTTCTAATTCTTGGCGAAGATAGTCAGGAAGCTGATCAGAAGCTAGCCATTCATTGTAAGATTCTTGATAAGTCATAAGCAACTCCTTTTAAAGTTCTTTTAATCGTTTCAAAATTGTTCTAAACGCTTTCAATTATACCATTTTTTATAGAAAAAAACCATGAAATTAACATGGTTTTACTTATTTTTAAATCGTTCTAATCTTGGTATGATAACAGGCACAAGAATTGCAGAAATAATCATCTCAGCAATAGCGTTTGATGAAACAATAGCTGCGAGTAAGGCTTGGATATTCCCTTTGTATACAGTGGAGAAGAAGACAAAAATACCTGTGAGAACGAATATGGTATTTGTTAGAGACCCAATCAAGCCAGAAAGAGCTAGTCCAAACTGATTGCTTAACCACTTGTAGACAAAATATGGGGTAATACCGATTAAGACACGTGGTAAGATAGCAATAATTACCGAAGCTAGATTACCATTATCAACAAAGGGTGAAAAGAGATAGCTTGTGGGTAGTATGATGATACTATTTGTGATTAAACTCATCATTCCCATTAAAAAACCTAAACTTGCTCCAATTCTAGGACCATAAAGTATAGCTGAGATAATCACCGGAATCTGCACTAAAGTTGGTTTGATAGGAATTGGCCAAATGCTAAAAATCATATTACTCAATAGTTGAATAATAAACATAATGGCAAAAAAGATGGCAATTGTCGCTGTTTGGCGTGCTTTATTAGTTTTCACAAAGTGTCTCCTCAATGTTTTTTATGATAATATCAAGATCAGCTAGCGCTCCACGTCCGATATCTCCGCAAGCTAGTACAGCTGATTTGGGTTCAATTTCACGATAACCATATGTTTTTAATCTCTCCATATTAGCTTGAGTAGCTGGATGATCGTACATTTTTGTATTCATAGCAGGGGCAAATAATTTTGGTGTAGAAGCTGGTAATGCTAAAGCAGTAGCTGTTACCATATTATTTGCCATTCCATTTGCAAGCTGAGCAATCGTATTAGCAGAAGCAGGAGCAAGGATAAATAAATCAGCCTCCTTCCCCAAATCGATATGGTTAATACGATGAGCTATTTTTTCTTCCATAATATCTAGATGAACGGGATTTTTTGAGAGGACTTGAAGAGTTAGCGGAGTGATAAAGTCTGTTGCAGCCTCAGTCATCAGCACATGAACCTTATAGCCTAATTTTCCCAATTGACTAGTTAGATCCGCAGACTTATAGGCTGATATAGACCCTGAAACCGCTAATAAAATGGTCTTAGTCATGTTTAGTCACCTCTGTATAGATTAGCTTAGCAATGCTATCTTTCGTTTGAGCTTCTTGGATAGAGTCTCGTCCGATCAACCAAGCCTGGTGGCGATCAGTAGTAATCTGACTGAGATCATTGGCTAAGATGAAATCAGCCTCATTTTTTCTAAGACTTTCACGCGCAACCGATACCAATTCTTCCTTGGAAACATCTACTAACAATTTAAATCCTATCAACTTGATGTCTGGATGCCATACTTTAACCTGTGAGATCAGTTTAGGCGTTTTTTTCAAGAATAAAACTTGGTAGTCAGACGCTGACGAAATCTTACTTTCAGTATTTGTCTTTTCTAAGAGATGAGCAATATCAGAAGTACTTTTTAGTTCATCCAGATCTGTCATATAAACTGGCGTATAGTCAGATACAGCCATCGCATGGATAAGAGCATCATGCTGAGGGACTAATTCTTCTAAAGCACATTGTAAGTTAGCGACAGAGGAAATAATTCTAAGAGATAACAGAGCATGACTTTCTGGTTTAACAGCTTGTTTAGTAGTGACTAGAGTCACTTCATGCCCTTGGTTTAAGAAAGTTTCAGCAATCATTTTGCCTAATTTTCCCGTTGAATGATTGGTGATACCACGAACAGAATCAATAGTTTCCGTCGTCCCACCAGATGTAATCAAAATTTTCATAAGCATATTTTACTAAAAAAGCTTTGATTGGTAAACTTTTTGATGAGTTAAAAGACGATAAGTTATTGAGTTCTGGTTGATCTTAAGGTATCATAGATAAGGTTAAGTATCAAAAAATAAGGAGTTATATCTTGTCCAAGTCTTTAGAAATGCTTAGTTCTCTCAAGCTCGATGTCTTTGGTCTCTATGAGGATGCTAGTAAACAAACTGTCCACCCTTTTGCATGGACAGATACTTTCTTACGACATATTGATCAGCAACCCGCGAGAATGATTCTTCATTTTTGGCCTATGGAGAAAATCGTCATCCTAGGCATGCTAGATCGACAAGTTCCTTATTTTGAAGAAGGTCTAAAAGCCATTAAATCTTATGGTTACCAGCCGATTGTCAGAAATATTGGAGGACTTGGTGTTATTTCCGATGAAGGGGTTTTAAATTTTTCTTTAATTCTTCCCAATGCGAATCAATTATCGATAATGGATGCTTATCTCTTAATGGTGGATATGATTCGGGATATGTTTTGTGATTTTGAAGTTGAAATTGAGCATTTTGAAGTTCCACAATCCTACTGTCCCGGAACCTTTGATTTAAGTATTGGGGGTAAAAAGTTTGCAGGAATTGCGCAACGACGCATTAAAGATTCAGTCGTTATTTCCATTTACCTCAGTGTTTATGGAGACCAAGATTTTCGTGGTCGTTTGGTCAAATCCTTCTATGATAGTGGTATTCAAGGACAATCAACAACGGCAAAATACCCTGATATCGACCCAGCTTGCATGGCTAATCTCTCAGAACTTTTAGAGACATCATTCAGCATTGAAGAGATTCAAGATAGGGCTATTTATGCTCTCGAAAAACGAGGTATGGTTAAACATCAACTCCATTTAACACCAGACTTATTGACAAACTATGATAAATTTTTAAAACAACATCTGAAACGTAACCTAAACACTCTAAGCTGATTTTTATATCAAATCTTGCTATACTAGTATAGTATGAAAGATGGAAGTAGGAGGAGAACTCATGGCAAAAGTAGCAAATTCATTACTCATTACAAAAGAAGACGATCTCTATAGAATTAGCATGACACCAGAATTACAAGATGTTCTGGGAAATATCGCCTACATTGACTTCACAGAAGACGATACCGTTGACGTTGACGACAGCCTTTTAAACCTTGAAAGTTCAAAAGCTGTTATGGAATTGACCAGTCCACTTGCAGGTACTATCGTTTCTCGTAACGATGAGGCTAGTGCTAATCCTGATTTATTAAACCAAACAGATGCTTCTAAAAATTGGATCGTTGTCCTAGATCAAGTTGACGAGGTAGCTTACAATGCTTTAGAAGATCTTAAAAATTAAGAAAACATACAATTTTATCGTTTTTCTTAATTTGCAAGTAGAAAAAACCGAATGTTTATTAGTTTAATAGAAAACATTATGCGTTTTTAGTTTACTGTGATATAATACTGTCATTAATGTTATAAGAGGTGTTTCATGAAATCTGATATCGAAATTGCTCAAAGTGTTGCACTCAAACCTATTGCAGAAATTATTGAAAAAGTTGGCATAAGCTTGGATGATATTGAACTTTATGGAAAATATAAGGCCAAATTATCCTTTGATAAAATCAAAGAAGCTCACTCCAACGAACTTGGAAAATTGATTTTAGTGACGGCGATTAACCCAACCCCAGCAGGAGAGGGTAAATCAACTATGTCTATTGGACTTGCTGACGCTCTCAATAAAATAGGGAAACAAACCATGCTTGCCCTACGTGAACCTTCTCTTGGTCCGGTCATGGGAATAAAAGGTGGAGCTGCGGGTGGTGGCTATGCCCAAGTTCTTCCAATGGAAGATATTAATCTTCACTTTACAGGCGATATGCATGCCATTACGACAGCTAATAATGCCTTAGCAGCTCTTTTGGATAACCACCTCCAACAAGGGAATGAGCTTCAAATTGATCAACGCCGTATCATTTGGAAGCGTGTGGTCGACCTTAATGATCGTGCGCTTCGCCAAGTTGTTGTCGGTTTGGGTAGCCCAGTTAACGGTATCCCACGTGAAGACGGTTTTGATATCACCGTTGCTTCAGAAATTATGGCAATTCTCTGCTTAGCAACAGACCTTAAAGACCTCAAAGAACGCCTTGCTAACATTGTAGTTGCTTATGATACCAATCGTAAACCAATTTATGTGCGTGATCTAAAGGTTGAGGGTGCCTTGGCTCTTATTCTTAAAGACGCTATCAAGCCAAACTTAGTTCAAACCATTTACGGGACACCAGCACTTGTCCACGGTGGACCATTCGCTAATATTGCTCATGGCTGTAATTCAGTTCTTGCCACAACAACAGCTCTGCATTTAGCAGATTATACTGTTACGGAAGCTGGATTTGGTGCTGACTTAGGTGCTGAGAAATTTCTTGATATTAAGACACCAAATCTTCCTAAATCACCAGATGCCGTAGTTATCGTTGCAACTCTTCGTGCTTTAAAAATGCATGGTGGTATCGCTAAGTCTGACTTGTCAGAAAAAAATGTTGAAGCTGTTCGTGCTGGATTTGAAAACCTTAAACGACACGTTGAAAACATTCGTCAGTACGGTATCCCAGCAGTTGTTGCCATTAATCAATTTGCTGCCGACACAGAAGTAGAGATTACAGCTCTGAAAGAGCTATGTCGAGAAATTGATGTGCCGGTTGAACTAGCTAGTGTTTGGGCTGATGGTGCTGATGGGGGTGTTGATCTTGCTAAAACACTTGTTGAAACGATTGATAAAGGTCAAGCTAGTTACCAACGTCTCTACAATGATGAGGATAGCTTAGAAGAAAAAGCACGTCAAATTGTTACCAAAGTTTACGGCGGTAAAGACGTTCATTTTGGACCAAAAGCTAAAATTCAGCTCAAACAATTTGCTGAATTTGGTTGGGATAAATTACCAATATGTATGGCTAAGACCCAGTATTCCTTCTCAGATAATCCTGTCTTACTTGGTGCACCAGAGGACTTTGAAGTCACCATTCGTGAATTTGTTCCAAAAACAGGAGCTGGTTTTATTGTTGCTTTGACAGGTGATGTTATGACCATGCCTGGTTTACCAAAACAACCAGCTGCACTCAACATGGATGTCTTAGAAGACGGAACAGCAGTAGGATTATTTTAAGAAA
>NZ_JBLOJT010000085.1:0-7898 GCF_047785745.1 Streptococcus pluranimalium
CAGTGCAGCTATGATATAAAGACTAGCCATAAATGGAACAAGTGTTTCTGAAATTTTTGAAATGAATTGAATACCACCCAAAATAATGAAGGCAGTCAAGATACCTAAAATAATACTAATGAGTTTTGGAGAGATACCAAAACTATTTTCTAAAGAAGAGGTAATAGAGTTAACTTGAGTGAAAATCCCGATACCAAACCAGGCTACTAAAACGCCTGCAACTGCCAAAAAGATAGCTAGAGGTTTCCATTTTGCTCCCATACCGTTAATGATATAGTACATAGGTCCTCCAGAGACTTCACCATTGGCATCTTTACTTCGATATTTAATGGCAAGAAGTTCCTCAGCGTATTTAGTCACCATCCCAAAGAAAGCCGCAACCCACATCCCAAAGAAAGCCCCAGGACCGCCACTTTTAATAGCAGTAGCTACACCAACGATATTACCAGTACCAACAGTTGCTGCAAGCGCCGCAAAACTGGAAATATCCCCTTCACCCTTGTCATCAGTAAAATAAGCTGAAAGGCTTTAGGTAATTTTGTAATCTGAAGTAATCCTAATCGTACTGAAAGGTAAATCCCCGTCCCGACTAGCAGGATAAGAAGTGGAGGTCCCCAAACAAAACTATCTAGTTGCGAGAAAAAAGCAATCATAATAATCTCCTTAGCAGAATACAGTTGTTAAGCAAAAGTAAGATAAGAAAAACCATCTCGGTTGAGATGGTTGTATGGTTACTAGTGGAATAGGCTATGATGAACGCCAAAAGTCGTATCAAAATAGGACCACAAAAACACGTATGCTTTAGATGGTCTTTGCTTCTGTCCTTTTGCCTGAGAGATTGAGCATTGCCTTGCCCCTTCGGCGCCTCATTAAAGAGGTCTCTCCAGAAGTCCGTCAGTAAACCAGTCCTCACTTCGTTAAGAAGCACCTGAGAGTATAACTCCTTCGGCGATAGTTGTAAGCCTATCTTCTCCTGATCAACATCACTCGGTATATTTTATTTTGATTTATCTTAAAGCAATCTGATTAACTTGTCAAGATTATTTTAAAAAAATTTTAAAAATTCTCTAGAAAACGGATGTTAACAGGATTTCCTAAAAGTGGAAAATTTCTATGAGATTTTATAGGCTAAACATGGTAAAATGTTATTGATTATCGTTATTAGAAACAACAAAGTAATAGAGGAGTGAGTACATGAATGTTAATTTTATTTTATCAGTAGTTATGTGCTTTGTTAGCTTGATATTTTTAATCTTATCATTTATTTTTCCATCTGAAATAAGGATAGGTAGTTTTATCGTTTCGTTACTTTTGTCGTTTTATTTTTATTCTCTCTATAAAAGAGATAGATACAAGTAATTTTACAAAAAGGAAGGGAACTTTATGAATCCTTTATTAAATGGAATGAATGATCGTCAGGCAGAAGCGGTGCAGACCACAGAAGGACCGCTTTTAATTATGGCGGGGGCTGGATCTGGTAAAACACGTGTTTTGACCCATCGTATTGCTTACTTGATTGATGAAAAATATGTTAATCCTTGGAATATTTTAGCCATTACCTTTACCAATAAGGCTGCGCGTGAAATGAGAGAACGTGCTATGGCGCTAAATCCAGCAACGCAGGATACCCTAATTGCGACTTTCCACTCCATGTGTGTGCGTATTTTGCGTCGCGAAGCGGATCATATTGGCTACAACCGCAACTTTACTATTGTGGATCCTGGTGAGCAACGGACACTGATGAAAAGGATTCTCAAAAATCTAAATCTGGATCCTAAAAAATGGAATGAACGTGCTATTTTAGGGACTATTTCAAATGCTAAGAATGATTTATTAGATGAGAAGGCTTATGAGATGCAGGCTGGCGATATGTACACGCAAATCGTTACCAAATGTTATAAGGCTTATCAGGAAGAGTTGAGACGTTCTGAGGCCATGGATTTTGATGATTTGATTATGATGACTTTGCGACTTTTTGATCAAAACCCTGATGTGCTTGCCTACTACCAACAACGCTACCAGTATATCCACGTCGACGAGTATCAAGATACCAACCATGCTCAGTATCAACTTGTTAAATTACTGGCTTCGCGATTTAAAAATATCTGTGTGGTTGGAGATGCTGATCAGTCTATCTATGGTTGGCGTGGCGCTGATATGCAAAATATCTTAGATTTTGAGAAAGACTATCCGGAAGCTAAGGTGGTCTTACTTGAAGAAAATTACCGTTCAACCAAGAAAATCCTCCAAGCTGCCAATGAGGTCATTAATAACAACCGCAATCGTCGCCCCAAAAAACTCTGGACACAAAATGCTGATGGTGACCAGCTAGTTTACTACCGTGCTAATAACGAGCAGGATGAAGCGGTATTTGTTGCGTCAACTATTTCAAATATGGCGCGTGAGATGGGCAAGAATTTCAAAGATTTTGCCGTTCTTTACCGTACGAATGCCCAATCTCGTACGATTGAGGAAGCTCTGCTCAAGTCTAACATCCCCTATACCATGGTTGGTGGCACCAAGTTCTATAGTCGTAAGGAAATACGAGATGTTATTTCTTATTTGAATGTCATTGCTAATACAGCGGATAATATTTCGTATGAGCGTATCGTCAATGAACCTAAACGTGGTGTTGGTCCGGGTACTCTTGAAAAAATTCGTACCTTTGCTAATACGCAAAATATGAGCCTTCTTGATGCGTCCGAGCAAATCATGCTTTCAGGTGTCAAAGGGAAAGCTGCCCAGGCAGTTTGGGACTTAGCCAATCTTCTCTTAAATCTTCGTGCTGACTTAGATAAGTACAGTATCACTGAGTTGGTTGAAGCTGTTTTGGAAAAATCCGGCTACCTAGAGGCTTTGCAATTACAGAATACTCTAGAAAGTCAGGCTCGTATTGAAAATATTGAAGAGTTTCTCTCAGTCACCAAAAACTTTGATGAAACTAACGAAGATGGCTCTGAAGATGAATCTGGTATTGACAAACTTGGTCGTTTTCTCAATGATTTGGCTTTGATAGCTGATACAGATGATAGTAAAGAAGAAGCTGCAGAAGTAACCTTGATGACCCTTCATGCTGCCAAAGGCTTGGAATTCCCTGTTGTTTTCTTGATTGGTATGGAGGAAGGCGTCTTTCCACTCTCACGTGCTGCAGAAGCCCCAGATGAATTAGAAGAAGAACGTCGATTGGCCTATGTTGGGATTACACGTGCGGAAGAGGCTCTCTTTATGACCAATGCCAATACACGGACTCTCTTTGGTAAAACGTCTTATAACCGTCCAACACGCTTCCTCAGAGAGATTTCAGATGATCTTCTCCAATATCAAGGCTTGGCAAGACCAGCCAATTCATCTTTTGGTGTCAAATACACTAAAAATCAGCCTACTCAATTTGGTCAAGGAATGAGTTTATCTCAAGCTCTTCAAGAGCGGAAGTCTCAAGCACAACCTCATTCTGCATCACAATCCTCTATAGCAAACAAAGGACCGTTACCATTTGGTAAAGCAGACCAAGGACAAGTAGAATCTGTTGATTGGCAAATTGGAGATATTGCCTTCCATAAAAAATGGGGAGAAGGAACTGTTCTTGAAGTTTCAGGTTCGGGATCAACTCAGGAATTAAAAATCAAATTCCCAGAGATTGGTTTAAAAAAACTATTAGCAGCTGTAGCCCCTATTGAGAAAAAATAGAGTTATCAAAGGATCTGGTATATTACTGGGTCCTTTTTTATTAAAATACGAACATTACATAAAAATAATCATCAAGGCAGATATTTTTTGAAAGCGCTTATAATATTAAAAGGGTCAAAGATTTCTACAGGAGTATCTATAAAGATAGTAGGACTTCGATCTGGTATTTTTTAATGAAGAGGGGGGACTGTCAATAATTTTATATATAATAGAAAGAAAAAATAATTATTTCATAGAATGCTAAAATTTTTGAAAAAAGATTTTGAAAATAGAGCAAACTAGTTGAATTTTTACTGCAATAGTGTATAATAACAATATAAATTAAATGAGATGTAGTCAGTTTTAAAAATGCTGATTTATAGACATAGAGAACGTTTTCTTTGTTTAATCAAAAATCCCATTATAAACTATCACACAGTTATTTAATTTATAAATGTTTACCCTGACCGTTTCTCGAGAGAAATTATTTTTTTATATTATGTTAGATGCTTTTTAAAAGCATTGTACTTGACTCTATCGGAGTTTGGAAATAGAAAGGTTATACTATACATTATGTCATTTATTTGGTCACTTATCGTCGGGGCACTTATTGGTCTTGTTGCCGGAGCAATCACTAAAAAAGGTGGTTCTATGGGCTGGATTGCTAACATTTTAGCTGGTATTGCAGGTTCATGGGTTGGTCAAAGTTTATTTGGCGTTTGGGGTCCTAGTCTTGCAAGAATGGCACTGATTCCATCAATCCTAGGAGCAGTTATCGTAGTTATTGTTGTATCTTTTGTGCTTACAAAAACAAAATAAAATAAAAAGGAGATGTTATGGCAAAAGGATTGAAAATCGTCTATAGCCTTATTGGCTTAGTGCTTCTCACTATACTTGCTAATGTCATCGTGCTTAATCAGAGGTTCTTAAACCTACAAGCCTTTTCATGGCTTCCTGTTGACTATCGCCCGACAGTTTTCTTTAGAGAAATACTATCTCAATATTTCTTATGGGCTGCTACTATCTTGTTTGTCCTTGTCTTAGTAGCTATCCTTGTTGTCCTATTCTTCCCACGTCGTTATAGTGAAGTTGAATTACAAGATAAACAAGGAAAATTGAAACTAAAAAAATCAGCCGTAGAAGGTTATGTGAAGAGCCTTGTTGAATCAGAAGGTTTGATGAAAAACCCTAAGGTAACAGCTCATCTTTATAAAAAGAAATTTAAGATTGATGTTAAAGGGCAAGTTGTTCCTAGAACGAAGGTTATCGCAAATACTGAACAACTCAAAAAGGATGTAGAAACAGGTTTGAAAGCCTTCTTCGGTATCGAGCATGATGTAGACTTTAGCGTAAAAGTTAAAGATGTTATTGAGGAAAAAACTCTCAAAACAGGTCGTGTAGAGTAGGAGTGTCGTATGAAAATAGTTGAAAAATACAAATACCCCATCATTGGTGGAGGGATAGCTTTCTTCTTAGCACTTCTGCTAGTGACATTTGGTTTCTTTAAAACATTATTCATTCTTATTTTGGTCTCTGCCGGTAGCTACGCTGCTTATTATGCTGAACAGACGGGTTTGATTGATCGTTTTTTAGAAAATTTCAAGTAAGTTAACAAAATATTATTATTAAAAATTCAGAAAGAGGTATTATTATGGTAGAAAATATTTCAGTAAAAAATAACCCAGTTGATCCAAAAGCAATTCGCGGTCAATTGACATATGAAGATAAAGTTATTGAAAAAATTGTAGGTCTTGCAGTTGAACATGTTAATGGATTGCTTGCTATCAATGGTGGTTTTTTCTCAAACATCAAAGAAAAATTAGTTAACACTAACAATGTTACTGATGGTGTCAATGTTGAAGTAGGAACAAAACAAGTAGCAGTTGATTTAGATGCTGTTGTAGAATATCAACAACATGTTCCAACAATTTTTGATCAAATTAAGAAAGTTGTTGAAGAAGAAATTACAAAAATGACTGATCTTCAAGTAGTTGAAGTAAACGTAAATGTTGTTGATATCAAAACACGTGCGCAACATGAAGCTGATTCAGTTTCTCTACAAGATCGTGTAGCAAGCGGTGCTCAGGCAACAAGTGATTTCGTTTCAAATCAGTATGATAACGCTAAAGATGCTGTAAGTCAAGGTGTTGATCACGTGCAGGAGCAACGTGAACCACGTGTGAAATAAGTGTTAGTCACTTCTTTTATCATTAGGAGAAAATAAGATGTCTGAAGAAAAAATTGATGCTAAAGTAGAAAAAATTTCTGGTAGTGTTAAGGAAGGTTTTGGAAAAATGACTGGTGATAAACACACAGAAACTGAGGGTAAAGCCGAAAAAGCATCTGGTAGTGTTAAAGAAAAACTTGCAGATGCGAAAGATGCTGTCAAAGGTGCTATTGAAGGACTTAAAAAATAATAATCATATTTAGAAACAGGTAACATAATGACAGAAATTAAAAGTACAGTAACTTATGATGATAAAGTGATCCAAAAAATTGTTGGGCATGCTCTTGAAAATATCGAAGGTCTTTTGGATGTCAGTGGTGGATTCTTCTCTAATGTCAAAGATAAACTGGTAAACTCTGATGATGTAACTACTGGTGTTAACGTTGAAGTCGGAAAAGAAGAAGTTGCAACTGATCTTGATGTTATTGTTGAATATGGTAAAGATATTCCTGCAATCGCGGAAGGTATCAAGGCTATCATTATTCAAAATGTTGAAGTGATGACTCATCTGAAAGTTGTTGAGGTTAATGTCAATGTTGTTGATATTATGACTCGTGAAGAATTCGAAGCATCATCTGTAACACTTCAAGATCGTGTTGAATCTGGTTATGAGTCTGCTAAAGAAGCAACAGCGGCTGGTTATGAACGTGCCAAAGAAGCAGCACAAAATGCTGGTGAGTACATTTCAGAAAAATCTGATGAAGCTCGTGAGTACGCTTCAGAAAAAGCGGAACAAGCTAAAGAATTTACAGCTGAAAAAGCGGAACAAGCTAAAGAAGCAGCACAAAATGCTGGTGAGTACATTTCAGAAAAATCTGATGAAGCTCGTGAGTACGCTTCAGAAAAAGCGGAACAGGCTAAAGAATTTACAGCTGAAAAAACTGAACAAGCTAAAGAAGCTATCTCAAACGACAATGACGGAGTTACTTATACTGCCTCAGTTGATAGTGATGTAGTTGTTGCTGACTAATATGTATTCTAAAAAGGTCTAAGGTTGGGAGAAATCCTAACCTTTTTAGTATACATCCTACATTATGAGACTTAAAAGTCCTTACAAGTACTGTTCATTTAATTATTTTAGACTAATCAATAGTATTTGCAGAGTTATAACAGTGATATACTCGGAGCTAGTTAATTAATTTTTTTAAAATAAGAACTTTGCCTCTTGTAGAGCCAAAACAATCTCAATGTGATCGTTTTATTTCAACAGGTAATATATTATTGGATCTTATGATTTGTAGAGGAGGAAAATGAGATTGGAGGAAAAAATGATGCGCAGTGTTAATTCAGAAGTTAGAAGCTCTAAGTACCAACAAGTAGCTGTTGCAGTTGCCAAAAGAATTGCTGATGGCGACTATGAAGTAGGTGAGAAACTAAAATCACGATCAACATTAGCGAGTACCTTTAATGTTTCACCAGAAACAGCGCGAAAAGGTTTAAATATTTTAGCTGACATGCATATTGTTAGTTTGAAGCATGGTAGTGGAGCTATCGTACTATCAAAAGAAAAAGCAGAAGCTTTTTTGAAAAATTATGAATCTACCCATTCTGTTGCAATGTTAAAGAATAAAATTCGTGAAAATATCAAAAAACAAGTAGATGAGCTAGAGTTACTAACTGATTTAGTTGATGAGTATTTGTTGCAGAGCCAGTCTGTCAGTCGAAAATACCCATTTACACCTTATGAAATTATTTTGACAGAATCAGCAAGCCACTTAGGGGAATCTATTCGTGACTTAAATATATGGCATCAAACGGGAGCAACGATTGTTGGTATTGAACATGAAGGAACGCTACTTTTATCACCAAGTCCCTATGCAGTTCTTGAGCCGGGTGATCATATCTTTTTTGTAGGTGATGAATTGGCTTATTCTAGGCTGAAAAATCTTTTTAATCTCAATGCAGGATTATAAGGAGATAGGAAAGTGGGACAAAATTCGATAACTTGAAGAGTTCGATTTTCCTCACTCTTTTATGGACACGTCTAAAAACTTCAAGTAGTTAT
>NZ_JBLOJT010000086.1:0-7719 GCF_047785745.1 Streptococcus pluranimalium
CATAAGAAGAAATAACCGTCGATAGACTTGATTTTTAAGAAAAATGGTGTTATAATATAAACATCTATTTGACGTTTAATCACGGTTGAAATATTGTCCAGCCGTGGCATAAAGCAGTTAAATCATACTTTAAGGAGTTCGATTTAGCTGCTCTTTTTGTGCCTATTTTCGGTGTTTTTGCAATATGTAACAAACATTTAAAGATTCTGAAAATTGATTAACATCAAGAATGTAATAGAAGTTATTTTAGATAATCATGTTAAACTAACTTCGTCATTAAACTCGAACGATTTTCGTTCATAACTCATTTAATAAAGGAGTAAGACTTGGCAGGACATGACGTTCAATACGGGAAACATCGTACCCGTCGTAGTTTTTCAAGAATCAAAGAAGTTCTTGATTTACCTAACTTAATTGAAATTCAAACAGATTCATTCCAGGATTTCTTGGATAATAGCTTGCGTGAAGTATTTGAGGATGTGCTTCCGATTTCAAACTTCACAGATACCATGGAGCTGGAATTTGTTGGCTATGAATTAAAAGAACCTAAGTATACGCTTGAAGAAGCGCGTGCACATGATGCTCACTATTCTGTCCCTTTGTTTGTTACTTTCCGTTTGATCAACAAAGAGACTGGTGAAATTAAAACTCAAGAAGTTTTCTTTGGAGACCTTCCTTACATGACAGAAATGGGTACTTTCATCATCAATGGTGCTGAACGTATCATCGTTTCTCAATTGGTTCGCTCACCTGGTGTTTATTTCAATGATAAGGTTGATAAAAACGGTAAAGTTGGTTACGGTTCAACTGTAATCCCTAACCGCGGTGCATGGCTTGAGCTTGAGACAGATGCTAAAGATATCGCTCATACGCGTATCGACCGTACCCGTAAGATTCCATTCACAACTCTTGTTCGTGCTCTTGGTTTCTCCGGTGATGATGAAATCATTGATATTTTTGGCGATGGGGAATTAGTTCGTAACACTATCGAAAAAGATATCCATAAAAATCCAAATGATTCACGTACTGACGAAGCTCTTAAAGAAATTTACGAGCGTCTTCGTCCAGGTGAGCCTAAGACTGCTGATTCATCACGTAGCTTGTTGACAGCTCGTTTCTTCGACCCACGTCGCTATGATTTAGCTGCTGTTGGTCGTTACAAAATCAACAAAAAACTTAATGTTAAAACCCGTCTTCTTGGGCAAACCATTGCTGAAAACTTGATTGACAGTGAAACAGGTGAAATCCTTGTTGAAGCTGGTACTGTCATGACTCGTGAAATTATTGACTCCATTGCTGAGCATTTAGACGGTGATTTGAACAAGTTTGTTTACACACCAAATGATTATGCGGTTATCACAGAGCCAGTTGTGCTTCAAAAATTCAAAGTAGTTGCACCTACTGATCCAGATCGTACAGTAACAATCGTTGGTAATGCTAATCCAGATGACAAGGTTCGTGCTTTGACACCGGCAGATATCTTGGCGGAGATGTCATACTTCCTTAACCTTGCTGAAGGTTTAGGAAAAGTGGATGATATTGACCACTTGGGTAACCGTCGTATTCGTGCGGTTGGTGAACTTCTTGCTAACCAGTTCCGTATAGGTCTCGCTCGTATGGAACGTAATGTTCGTGAGCGTATGTCTGTTCAAGACAATGATGTGTTAACACCACAACAAATCATCAACATTCGTCCTGTAACAGCTGCTATCAAAGAGTTCTTTGGTTCATCACAGTTGTCACAGTTCATGGATCAACACAACCCACTTTCTGAGTTGTCTCATAAACGTCGTTTGTCAGCCCTTGGACCTGGTGGTTTGACACGTGACCGTGCTGGTTATGAAGTACGTGACGTGCACTATACTCACTACGGTCGTATGTGTCCTATTGAGACACCTGAAGGACCAAATATCGGTTTGATCAATAACTTGTCTTCATACGGACACCTTAACAAGTATGGCTTTATTCAAACACCTTACCGTAGGGTTGATCGTACGACTGGTCAAGTAACAAATGAAATCGTTTGGTTGACTGCGGATGAAGAAGATGAATACACAGTAGCTCAGGCTAACTCAAAACTTAATGAAGACGGTACTTTTGCAGAAGAAATCGTTATGGGTCGTCATCAAGGTGTCAACCAAGAATACCCAGCACATTTAGCTGATTTCATGGATGTTTCACCTAAGCAGGTGGTTGCCGTTGCGACAGCATGTATTCCTTTCTTGGAAAACGATGACTCTAACCGTGCTCTCATGGGTGCCAACATGCAACGTCAGGCTGTGCCATTGATTGATCCTAAAGCACCTTATGTTGGTACTGGTATGGAATATCAAGCAGCCCACGACTCAGGAGCAGCGATTATTGCTCAACATGATGGCAAAGTTGTCTTCTCAGATGCTGAAAAAGTGGAAGTTCGTCGTGAAGATGGTTCTCTTGATGTTTATCATGTGACAAAATTCCGTCGTTCAAACTCAGGTACTGCTTACAACCAACGCACACTTGTGAAAGTTGGCGACATGGTTGAAAAAGGTGATTTCATCGCTGATGGTCCTTCTATGGAGAACGGTGAAATGGCCCTTGGTCAAAACCCAGTTGTTGCTTACATGACATGGGAAGGCTACAACTTTGAGGATGCCGTTATCATGTCTGAACGTCTTGTGAAAGAGGATGTTTACACATCTGTTCACTTGGAAGAATTCGAATCAGAAACACGTGATACCAAGTTAGGCCCTGAAGAAATCACACGCGAAATTCCAAACGTTGGTGAAGAAGCACTCAAAGACCTTGACGAAATGGGTATCATCCGTATCGGTGCTGAGGTTAAAGAAGGCGATATTCTTGTTGGTAAAGTAACACCTAAGGGTGAAAAAGATCTTTCTGCGGAAGAACGTCTTTTGCACGCTATCTTTGGAGATAAATCACGTGAAGTCCGCGATACATCACTTCGTGTTCCTCATGGTGGTGACGGTATTGTTCGTGATGTGAAAATCTTTACACGTGCTAACGGTGATGAATTGCAATCAGGTGTAAACATGCTTGTTCGTGTTTATATCGCACAAAAGCGTAAGATTAAAGTCGGAGATAAAATGGCCGGTCGTCACGGTAACAAGGGTGTCGTTTCACGTATTGTACCAGTAGAAGACATGCCGTATCTTCCAGATGGAACACCTGTTGATATCATGCTTAACCCTCTTGGGGTGCCATCTCGTATGAATATCGGTCAGGTTATGGAACTTCACTTAGGTATGGCTGCTCGTAACTTGGATATCCACATCGCAACGCCAGTGTTTGATGGAGCTACTTCAGAAGATCTCTGGGCTACTGTTGAAGAAGCTGGTATGGATAGCGATGCTAAGACTGTCCTTTATGATGGTCGTACTGGTGAACCATTTGATAACCGTGTGTCAGTTGGTGTCATGTATATGATCAAACTTCACCACATGGTTGATGATAAACTTCATGCACGTTCAGTTGGACCTTACTCACTTGTTACTCAACAACCGCTTGGTGGTAAAGCACAATTCGGTGGACAACGTTTCGGTGAGATGGAGGTTTGGGCCCTTGAAGCTTACGGTGCGTCAAATGTCCTTCAAGAAATTTTGACTTATAAGTCAGATGATGTGACTGGTCGTTTGAAAGCTTATGAAGCTATCACCAAAGGTAAACCAATTCCAAAACCAGGTGTGCCAGAATCATTCCGAGTTCTTGTTAAAGAATTGCAATCTCTTGGTCTTGACATGCGTGTCCTTGATGATGAAGATAGAGAAGTTGAACTTCGTGATCTTGATGAAGGTGAAGATGATGATGTGATGCACGTTGATGATCTTGAAAAAGCACGTGAAAAACAAGCTAAGGAATCAGCAGAATTAGCACAAGCTGCGGCTGAAGATAAATAATAAAAGATGACATAAAAGGTTAGTTTTGTATGATAAAACTAACAAGCTGTTACAAGGTCAGGTAGTGGATTTCCATTACCTTTGACGGCGTAATATTGATAATGAAGAAAGGTACTATTAGTGGTTGACGTAAATCGTTTTAAAAGTATGCAAATCACATTAGCCTCACCTAGTAAGGTCCGTTCATGGTCTTACGGTGAAGTTAAAAAACCTGAAACAATCAACTATCGTACATTAAAACCAGAACGTGAAGGACTTTTTGATGAAGTTATCTTTGGTCCAACAAAAGACTGGGAATGTGCGTGTGGTAAATACAAACGTATCCGTTATAAAGGTATCGTCTGTGACCGTTGTGGTGTTGAAGTAACGCGTGCTAAAGTTCGTCGTGAACGTATGGGTCATATCGAATTGAAAGCTCCTGTATCACATATCTGGTACTTTAAAGGAATCCCATCTCGTATGGGTCTTGCCCTTGATATGAGTCCTCGAGCTCTTGAAGAAGTTATTTACTTCGCAGCCTACGTGGTTATTGACCCTATGGATACACCACTTGAAGCAAAATCTCTCTTGACAGAGCGCGAATACCGCGAAAAACTTCAAGAGTACGGTTATGGTTCATTTGTGGCGAAAATGGGTGCGGAAGCAATCCAAGATCTTCTTAAACGTGTGGACTTGGAAGCTGAAATCGCAGAACTTAAAGAAGAGCTCAAAACAGCTTCTGGTCAAAAACGTGTCAAAGCTGTACGTCGTTTGGACGTTCTTGATGCCTTCTACAAGTCTGGGAATAAACCTGAATGGATGGTTCTTAACATCCTTCCAGTTATTCCACCAGATCTCCGTCCGATGGTTCAATTGGATGGTGGTCGTTTTGCGGCATCTGATCTTAATGATCTCTACCGTCGTGTTATCAATCGTAACAACCGTTTAGCACGTCTTTTGGAACTCAACGCTCCAGGGATCATTGTTCAAAATGAAAAACGTATGCTCCAAGAAGCCGTTGATGCTTTGATTGACAACGGTCGTCGTGGCCGTCCAATCACAGGTCCTGGTGGGCGTCCATTGAAATCTTTGAGCCACATGCTTAAAGGTAAACAAGGTCGTTTCCGTCAAAACTTGCTTGGTAAACGTGTAGACTTCTCTGGTCGTTCCGTTATCGCTGTTGGTCCTACGCTAAAAATGTACCAATGTGGTGTGCCACGTGAAATGGCTATTGAGCTCTTTAAACCTTTCGTGATGCGTGAAATTGTTGCTCGCGAATACGCTGGTAACGTTAAAGCTGCTAAACGTATGGTTGAACGTGGAGATGAACGTATTTGGGATATTCTTGAAGAAGTTATCAAGGAACATCCAGTTCTTCTTAACCGCGCACCTACCCTTCACCGTTTGGGTATCCAAGCCTTTGAACCAGTCCTTATCGATGGTAAGGCACTTCGTCTTCATCCACTTGTGTGTGAAGCCTACAATGCCGACTTTGATGGTGACCAAATGGCCATCCACGTACCTCTTTCTGAGGAAGCACAAGCAGAAGCACGTCTTCTCATGCTTGCGGCTGAGCACATCCTTAACCCTAAAGATGGTAAACCTGTTGTTACGCCATCTCAGGATATGGTTTTGGGTAACTACTATCTGACCATGGAAGATGCTGGTCGCGAGGGTGAGGGTATGATCTTCAAAGATCGTGATGAAGCTGTTATGGCTTATCAAAATGGCTATGTTCATTTGCATTCACGTGTAGGTATCGCTGTTGACAGCATGCCAAATAAACCTTGGAAAGAAAATCAACTTCACAAGATTATGGTAACTACTGTTGGTAAAATCCTCTTTAACGATGTGATTCCAACTGAAATTCCATATCTCCAAGAACCAAACAATGCTAACTTGACGGATGGAACACCAGATAAATACTTCTTGGAGCCTGGTCAAGACATTCAACCAGTCATTGATTCACTTGAAATCAATGCGCCATTCAAGAAGAAAAATCTTGGTAACATCATCGCAGAAACGTTCAAACGCCTTCGTACGACTGAAACCTCAGCCTTTCTTGACCGTTTGAAAGACCTTGGTTACTACCATTCAACGCTTGCTGGTTTGACTGTTGGTATTGCGGATATTCCTGTTATTGATAACAAAGCTGAAATCATTGATGTTGCTCACCAACGTGTTGAGGATATTAACAAGGCTTTCCGTCGTGGTCTCATGACTGAGGATGATCGTTATGTTGCTGTTACAACAACATGGCGTGAAGCTAAAGAAGCCCTTGAAAAACGCTTGATTGAAACACAAGATCCTAAGAACCCTATCGTTATGATGATGGACTCAGGAGCTCGTGGTAACATCTCTAACTTCTCTCAACTTGCCGGTATGCGTGGTTTGATGGCTGCTCCTAATGGACGCATTATGGAACTTCCGATCTTGTCTAACTTCCGTGAAGGTTTGACCGTTTTGGAAATGTTCTTCTCAACTCACGGTGCGCGTAAAGGTATGACCGATACGGCCCTTAAAACAGCCGACTCAGGTTACCTTACTCGTCGTTTGGTTGACGTTGCCCAAGATGTCATCATCCGTGAAGATGACTGTGGAACAGACCGTGGTTTGACTATTACAGCTATCACAGATGGTAAAGAAGTTACTGAAACACTTGGAGAACGTCTTCAAGGTCGTTACACTAAGAAATCAGTTAAAAACCCAATTACAGGTGAAACCATCATCGGTCCTAACAAGCTTATCACTGAAGATAAAGCCGCTGAAATTGTTAACGCAGGTGTAGAAGAAGTAACAATCCGTTCCGTATTTACATGTAATACTCGTCATGGTGTTTGTCGTCACTGTTACGGTATCAACTTGGCAACTGGTGATGCGGTTGAAGTTGGTGAAGCGGTTGGTACAATCGCTGCGCAATCTATCGGAGAACCTGGTACTCAGCTTACAATGCGTACCTTCCACACCGGTGGTGTAGCCTCAAATACCGATATCACTCAAGGTCTTCCTCGTATTCAAGAGATCTTTGAAGCACGTAACCCTAAAGGGGAGGCTGTGATTACAGAGGTTAAAGGTACTGTTATTGAAATCGAAGAAGATGCTTCAACACGTACTAAGAAAGTTTACGTTCAAGGTAAGACTGGTATGGGTGAGTATGTGGTACCATTTACAGCTCGTATGAAAGTTGAAGTGGGCGATGAAATTGCGCGTGGTGCGGCACTTACTGAAGGATCAATTCAACCTAAACGCCTCCTTGAAGTTCGTGATACACTTTCTGTGGAAACTTACCTTCTTGCAGAAGTTCAAAAAGTTTACCGTAGCCAAGGGGTAGAAATCGGAGACAAACACGTTGAGGTAATGGTTCGCCAAATGCTTCGTAAAGTTCGTGTCATGGATCCAGGTGATACAGATCTTCTTCCAGGAACATTGATGGATATTGCTGATTTCACAGATGCTAACAAGGATATTGTTATCTCTGGTGGTATTCCTGCGACATCTCGTCCAGTTCTTATGGGGATCACAAAAGCCTCTCTTGAAACGAACTCATTCTTGTCTGCGGCTTCCTTCCAGGAAACAACGCGTGTCCTTACAGATGCGGCTATCCGTGGTAAGAAAGACCATCTTCTTGGACTTAAAGAAAATGTTATTATCGGTAAGATCATTCCAGCTGGTACTGGTATGGCCCGCTATCGTAACATTGAGCCACAATCAGTTAATGAAGTGGAAGTTATCGAAGAAGTCCCAGTTTCAGAAGAAGCAATTATTACAGAATAATCTATCAAAATCGAAAGTTTTGGCTTTCGGTTTTTTTGGGCTCTTCGTCAACTGTAGTGGGTGACTTATC
>NZ_JBLOJT010000087.1:0-7610 GCF_047785745.1 Streptococcus pluranimalium
GTGGTCTAAAAAAATTTAGAACAAACTATTGACTTTCCTTATAGTTTGTCTTTCGTTTGATTCAGGCTAAGAGTGCTTTTAAGTAGTCAGCAATCTTGTCATTTTGACAGTTAGAAAAGAAATAGTCCTCAAAGTGTTTTCCTGAAATGGTTTCTTTTAGGAAGTCTTTGTCAATGTCAGTCAGAACAGTCATGATATCCTTATAAGTAAGGGCTTTAACATCATTTAAAATGCGGGCATTTCGTTGTTCTGGGATAGCGCGTTCTTTTGGATAGCCGCCGCCTTTTTCCTCTTCAAAAAGACGTTCGAACATATAGCGGAGATTAAGCTCTCCTCCCCAGCCAAAGCCTTTGGCGAATGGTAATGATAGGGCATTTCCACCGTTTACTTGAGAGAAAAGGTAAGCATCAACAGGGTCCACAGCTAAACCACAGACGACTCCGGGAAAACTGTTGCAAGCTAACATTGCCCCTACACCAGTTCCACAGCCTGTGATTACAAAATCCGCCGCGCCACTATTAAGTAAAATAGATGCCAAAAGACCATTTTGCACGTAGGTCAACTGACTTTCCCCTTCCTCACCATACATACCGTAGTTAAAGAGTTCGTAACCTTTTTGGTCGGCGACTTTTTTTAGTTCATTGAAGATGATGTTATTTTTTGCGGCTTGACTATTTTCATTAATTAAAGCTATTTTCACGATTATACTCCTTATATTTATATTATCGGGTAGCTCCCGATAATATAAACCCTTTCATTTAGATTTGTTTTATACTTAGTTCAGCGCTGTGGATTAGTATGTTGCTCCAATCGCTTTGACGATTATAGAAAGGCTCTAACCACAGCTCTTTGTTTAAATGGTAATTAGAATGATAACGCTCAAACGTTTTATCTCGTGTAAGGATACAAGGCAAAGAGTGCGTGGGACGAACAACAGCTGCTAATAAAGAAATCAAAAGGAGAGATATCATGCTCTACGTTGGAATTGATATCGCTAAGGATAAACACGACCTAGCCTGTATCTCGGATACTGGTCAAATCCTGATTAAACATTTCAGGTTCACAAATTCCAACCACGGATTTTCTGAACTGAAGGTGAGGCTAAATCAATTATCCCCTATTACAACTAATATGCTCATTGCACTGGAAAGTACAGGACATTACAACTATAATCTGGTCGCGTTCTTAAGAAATTTAGGATATACCATTTTTTCTTACAACCCCTTGATCATCAAGGAATTTGCCAAAGATCAATTCCTTAGAAAGACCAAGACGGACGTCAAAGACGCACTGCTCATTGCTCGCAAACTACGATCTGATGACGCAACGCAATCAAATTGATGAGAAAATGGACGAATTGAAAGAATTGACTCGGTTTCAAAACCGACTGATTCAGGCTCGTTCTAAGAATAAGAACCTCTATGTACGATTACTTGATATCGTTTTTCCAGAACTTCACTCAGTGGTGGGAAACTTACATAATAATTATGTGTATGAGTTATTATCCCAGTATCCTACGCCAGCTAAAATCACGCTTGCTCACTTGTCTTCTTTACTTAAAATCAACTATCTCACGGTTGATAAAGCAAAGAAAATACAGGAAACAGCGTCTCTAACAATTGGTAGGCACTCACCAGCTTTAACATTAGAGTTGGTACAATTGATTGAAACCATTCGACATTACGACAAACAGATTGCACAAGTCCAAGAACAGATTAACGAGATGATGGTCGAGTTAGATTCTCCAATTACTTCCATTGCAGGCATTGGAAATCGTTTAGGAGCCATTATCCTTGCAGAGATAAAAAACATCCTAATTTCAAAAATCCTGCTCAACTTCAAGCCTTCGCTGGTCTTGAGCCAGCTATTTTTCAGTCTGGGAAGATGGACAACACCGAGGGGATGGTCAAGCGTGGCTCATCCTATTTGAGGTATGCACCATACAGGCAGCTAAGTTAACTTGTATCTATTCCCCTCATTTCAAGGGGTATCTAAAGCTGAAAATCAGTCAAGGTAAACACTATAATGTCGCTATATCCCACGCTGCTAAAAAGCTCATCCTTATCATATTCTATCTACTCAAAACCAATCAAACTTTTGATGAAGCGAAACTAAGATAAACGATAAAATACAAGCATTCACAAACTTGCTTTCTAGCAGAGCTTTTTGTGCTACCTAATTTTTCGATGATGTCGCGAAAAATAAATAGTAGGTTTGTATACTTTACTCTTGACTTTTAATATAGAATGCCTTTCTATTCAGGTTGTTTACCAATATATGCTAAGATACCACCATCGACATAGAGAATATGTCCGTTAACGAAATTTGAAGCATCACTTGCTAAAAAGACAGCTGGAGCGCTTAAATCATCAGGATTTCCCCATCGAGAGGCAGGTGTTTTCGAGATGATAAACTGGTCAAATGGATGCCTTGTACCATCTTCTTGAAGTTCGCGTAGGGGTGCTGTTTGCGGAGTTGCAATATAACCGGGACCGATGCCGTTACATTGAATATTGGCAGACCCAAATTCAGAGGCAATGTTTTTAGTTAGCATTTTTAGTCCACCTTTAGCTGCCGCATAAGCAGCTACTGTTTCTCGACCTAGTTCGCTCATCATAGAGCAGATGTTGATAATTTTACCGTGTCCTTTTTCTATCATTCCTGGAATAACGGCTTTAGATACAATGAAAGGTGCTGTTAAATCAATATCAATGACTTGACGAAAATCAGCAGAATTCATTTCTAACATCGGAGTTCGTTTGATGATACCTGCATTATTAACGAGGATATCAATGATACCTACCTCGTCTTTAATTTGTTGAACCAATTCTTGAATGCCGTCTTCATCGGTAACGTCACAAACATAGCCGTGAGCTGTAATTCCCAATTCGTTATAGGCAGCAAGTCCCTTGTCTACCAGCTCTTGGTTAATGTCGTTGAAAACAATTGTCGCACCAGCTTTTGCCAATGCAGTTGCAATAGAAAAACCAATGCCGTAGGATGCTCCGGTTATCAGAGCGATTTTACTATTAAGCGAAAAATGTTCCATTGAAAAATGATGTGTCATCTTAAGATACCTCCAAAAAAATAGTAGTAAACCAGTTTACAAGAATACTAACATGGTAAACCGGTTTTGTCAATGATTTAATGTTACCGTTTTCTAAAAAGTATAATTCGAAAGTGATAATGTTTTAGTCAGGTCAAAGATAGAACTATATTGTTTATTACCTTATAGAATGAAAAAGATTGAACTAACTATGGCTGAATTAAATAGAATAAGGTCATTAAATCTATTGACTACGAGCAGAAAAAGAAAAACCGAGTCCCACTGGAGCTTGGTTTATCAAAAGGTGAGTTAATCGCCACATCTTAGGTTACCAGTAACCGAAAAAAAGCAGCCTTTCTACATGGCAATTGAAGCAGAAAGCCTACACACGTCATGTCAAGGACATCAAACAAGCCTTTATTGTGCATTATAGCATTTATGACCCTTATAAGCCCACTATCCTTGGTCTCTATGAATTCCTAGAGGAAGATAACGCCATTCACTACTTCGATACGCGGGTTAGAAAGCTATTCTACAGAGATGGTCTTAGTCTCGCCTAAGACTAAGAACCTGTATTCATAAAAAATGTTAAACTAAAGATATGGCACGAAAAGCATATGATACTGATTTAACCGATCAAAAATGGGCTCAATTTGAACCCTATTTCTCCAAACACCGCACCTATAAATGGTCTAAACGAGAACTTGTGAACGCCACCTTGTATATCACTAAAACAGGCTGCCAATGGCGCATGCTCCCTCATGATTTCCCTCCTTACCCAACTGTCTGGAGTTTCTTTCGTCGTGCTAAGGAGAGCGGCTTGTGGGACACCATTTTGACGGAACTGGTAAAAAAAAGCGATTGAAAGCTGGTAGAGCAGCCTCTCCAACCTATGCTATCATTAATTCTCAAAGCGTGAAAACAACAGATGTTGCAGAGCAACGTGGGATTGATGGCGGTAAAAAAGTCAAAGGGAGGAAGCGCCACATCGTTGTTGATACCATGGGAAATCTTCTGGATGTGGTGGTTCATGCAGCTAATTTGCACGACACAAAATCAGGCTTTTTAGTGGCTCGCAAAGTGATGGTACAATTCCCAACCATCAAGGCCTTTTCAGCCGATGCTGGTTATCGGAAAAGTTTTGAAGAGATGATGATTGAGGAGTTTGGTTGCCCAGTAGATATTTCTGAAAAAATCAAGGGCAGCTGGCAAATTATTTCCAAACGTTGGGTTGTTGAGCGAACCTTTGCTTGGTTGAACCACTCTCGAAGATTAGCTAAGGATGTTGAAAAGTCCGTATCGTCAGAGGTTGCTTTTGTCAAACTATCACACATTAGTCGGCTTTTAAGGGCTTTATAATTTTGTGAATACAGGTTCTAAGAGAAAAGCTGTCAAAATACTTGAGGAAGAGGTTAAAGAAAGGCAAGTTGAGATGAGGCGAAGTATTGCACTTCCCAAATCTCAGGATTTCCTAGATGAATCTCAAAAAGCACATCCTAGTAGCTCTCGCAATAAATATAGAAGTAAACTTAAATAAAGAGAGGCCAGTCAGTTCTTCTGGTTCAATAATTGTGAACCCCACTTTCATGTTGCTATTGACGATTCCTATTGGGATGCGTGTTGTGGAGGTCTTTTGTGACAGACAGGAAATAGCGAATGATCGCTACTATGTCCTTTAACAAATACTGGCAACCGTGGCATCCTTCTTCAGACATTGTATAGAAGAAAGCAGCTGTTCTTCTGCCCATTATAGACAAGCCCAACAAACCAGACGGTTGGAGAGACGATGAAGATGAGCCTAGTATAGTTATAGTCTTTTGAATTAACTTTGAGATATGGTCTCTCACTTATACTCAATGAAAATCAAAAGTAGACTAGGCGACACAGATAGCAGATAGAGCTAAAGTTCATCACATCCAGTCAACAAGGTCTGGTTTTGATTTTCCAAGAGCATCAAGTATTGTCCGTGTTTCAACTTCTTGTTCTGAAAGTTAATTCAAAAGACTATAATAGCCACAAGTTTCTTAGCGATGGCTGGCTTTGCCTTGAAAAGTCCATCAAGAACCGAAAGCCCAGATTGGCTAGTTGAGTATTTAGTAGAGACGATTAGAAAATAGACTGAAAAATAAGGGAGTATGATGCCCTTATTTGCTGTTCAAGCAAAAATACTTATTCAGAAACGGTCTCATAACCTTCAAAAACAGAAGGATTGCTAACACGCATGACATGCTGTTTGAAAATTGTGAAGCAATCTGAAACAGCAGGAATGATTCTTATCAAAAAAAGTATTGACAGCTCTTTTTGAAAGCGCTATAATTAATCTGTTTAGTAAACCGGTAAACTTAAAAGGAGAAGATATGACGAAAATTATTGTTTTAGCCCACGGAAACTTTCCAAGCGGTATTTTAAGCTCTTTGGAATTGATTGCGGGGAAACAAGAAAATATTATTGGAATAGACTTTTTACCCTCAATGTCTTCGGTTGATTTAAAAGATCGTTTGCTATCTGCCTTTGGGGAGTCCAAGCGTATTTTAATTTTGACAGACTTGCTAGGGGGAACACCATTTAACGTTGCATCAACCTTATCCGTTTCTGAAGAAGATAGGGATATTAAAGTCTTAAGTGGTTTAAATCTGGCAATGCTAATCGAAGCAGTCTTTGCACGTGATAATATTCAAGACCTTGAATCATTGATAGAAAAAGTTCTTGGATCAGCTCAATTAGGTATTTCGGAGTTTTCAAAGTGCTTGAAAGAAGGTGACGAACAGGTTGAATTCGAGGGAGGAATTTAAATCATGCCAACCATAAAGCATATCTTGATTGAAGAAATCAAGGATACGGAGAGGTTTTTATCTCAACCATTACTTACGAAAGAAGAAGTTAAGGCAGCGATTGATCAAGCATTGGCGCAGTTACGATGTAACATTGACTATTTTGGCGAAAATTACCCAACTCCGGCAACTTTTGATAATTGTTATCAAATAATGGACAACACGGAATGGACGAATGCTTTTTGGACGGGATGTTTGTGGCTAGCTTTTGAATACAGCCAAGATGAGACTATAAAAGACCTAGCTCACACTAATGTCTTATCCTTTTTGGAACGTGTTAATAAGCAAATCGAATTGGACCATCATGATTTAGGTTTTCTCTATACCCCTTCTTGCATGGCTGAGTATCGTATTAATCAAAATGCATCAGCGCTTGAAGCATCTCTAAAAGCTGCAGATAAGTTAATCGAACGGTACCAAGAAAAAGGTGGTTTTATTCAGGCTTGGGGCGAGTTAGGTCATCAAGATCATTATCGCTTGATTATAGATTGTCTTTTAAATATTCAGCTTCTTTTCTTTGCTTATGAACAAACCGGAGACATGAAGTATAAAGAGATAGCAGAAACTCACTTTTATAGCTCTGCCAATACAGTAATTCGTGATGATGCGTCGGCTTTCCATACCTACTATTTCGACTCTCAAACTGGCCAACCTATTAAAGGTGTAACACGACAAGGTTATAGCGATGATTCATCTTGGGCTAGGGGGCAATCTTGGGGAATTTATGGCATTCCATTGAGTTATCGAAAGATGAAAGATCCTCAGCAGATTTCCTTATTTAAAGGGATGACGAATTATTTCTTAAATCGCTTACCAGAGGATAAGGTCTCCTATTGGGATCTTATCTTTAATGACGGCTCAGATCAATCACGAGATTCATCGGCGACCGCTATTTCTGTTTGTGGAATTCATGAGATGTTAAAATATCTACCAGAAGTAGACCAAGATAAGGATATTTATAAGCATGCGATGCATACAATGTTAAGAAGTCTCATTGAGCATTACTCAAATCGTGACATAGAGCCAGGAAGACCATTGTTATTACATGGCGTCTATTCTTGGCATTCAGGAAAAGGAATTGATGAAGGAAATATCTGGGGAGATTACTATTATTTAGAAGCGCTTATTCGATTTTATAAAGATTGGGAGCTTTACTGGTAAATCAATCATCTTGGTAAGATTATCAATCTTAGCAACAAAAAATGAGGAGATCCTTAAAAGGATTAAAAAGGAGAATAAATGGCAGTACCAAATATTGTAATGACTCGTGTCGACGAGAGATTGATTCATGGTCAAGGGCAATTATGGGTGAAATTTTTATCTTGTAACACCGTTATTGTCGCTAATGACGTGGTTTCACAAGATAGCATCCAACAGACATTGATGAAAACAGTGGTTCCAGAATCCATTGCGTTGAGATTTTTTAGCATTCAAAAAGTTATTGATCTTATTCATAAAGCAAATCCAGCCCAGACTATTTTTATCATTGTGAAGGATTTGAAAGATGCTTATCGCTTAGTAGAAGGTGGAGTTCCCATTAAAGCTATTAACATTGGTAACATTCACAATGCTGAAGGTAAAGAGCAAGTTAGCCGTTCGATTTTTTTAGGCTCGGATGACAAGGAATATTTAAGACGACTTTATAATGACTATCAAGTGACGTTTGATACAAAGTCAACACCTGCAGGAAACGACGGTGGCGTTAACGTTGACTTGTTAGACTATATTTAACC
>NZ_JBLOJT010000088.1:0-7594 GCF_047785745.1 Streptococcus pluranimalium
TTAGACTTTCCAGCCTTTTTCATTTCGATACAGGCTAACTTAGTTTCTACCGAATACGCTTTTTTGATTATAACAAAACACTCCTGTTTCTAGTTTACTAGTTTTCAACAGGAGTGTTTTTCTGATGTCTCATTTTATGGGTGCAGTGTCTGGCATTCCTGGCTTTTTTGTGTGTCTTGGTTAAAGATGACTGACATAAAGGGAATATTTTAGGTATTTTTAAAGTATTTTTGTGAAACCGCTTTACAATTTTTAAAAAGGTGTTATAATAAGTTTACAAGTAGCGCAAGCGTTTGCGCAAAACAACTAAAAGACATTTTGTCTGGAAATCGTGAGGAGACGTCACATGAAAGAAAAACTGCAACAGTTTTTTAGTTTCGAGTTTTGGCAAAAATTCGGAAAATGTTTAATGGTGGTTATTGCCGTTATGCCAGCTGCAGGACTGATGGTTAGTATCGGGAATTCGATTCCTTTGATAAACCCTGATTCCCCTTTGTTGACTAACATTGGGAATGTTGTTGCTCAAATTGGTTGGGCTATTATTGGAAACCTTCATTTGCTCTTCGCCTTGGCTATTGGTGGTAGCTGGGCTAAGGAACGTGCTGGAGGTGCTTTTGCGGCTGGTTTATCATTCATCTTGATTAACCGCATTACTGGTGGTATTTATGGTGTTTCAAGCGATATGTTGGCTGACTCTAAGGCAACGCTGACCAGTTTCTTGGGTACTAAGATGGTGGTTGCTGACTACTTTACCAGTGTTTTGGAATATCCTGCTCTTAATATGGGGGTATTCGTTGGTATTATTGCTGGTTTTGTTGGTGCGACAGCTTACAACAAGTACTATAACTACCGTAAATTGCCAGACGCTTTGACTTTCTTTAACGGGAAACGCTTCGTGCCTTTCGTGGTCATCTTGCGCTCTGCTATTGTAGCGATCGTCTTAGCTGTTTTCTGGCCAGTAATCCAATCAGGAATCAATGGCTTTGGTAAATGGATTGCGTCATCACAGGACACAGCTCCAGTCCTAGCGCCATTCTTGTATGGTACTTTGGAACGCTTGCTCTTGCCGTTTGGTCTTCACCACATGTTGACCATCCCTATGAACTACACCTCACTTGGTGGCACTTATGATATCTTGACCGGTTCAAGTGCTGGTAGCCAAGTATTTGGTCAAGACCCGCTCTGGTTGGCATGGGTAACTGACTTGATAAACCTTAAAGGTGCTGGTGATACAGCGGCTTACAATGATTTATTTAACGTCGTAACACCTGCCCGCTTCAAAGTTGGGCAAATGATTGGGGCAACGGGTATCTTGATGGGCTTGAGCCTTGCTATGTATCGCAATGTTGACCCTGATAAAAAATCAAAATACAAAGCCATGTTTATCTCTGCAGCAGCAGCTGTTTTCCTAACAGGTGTTACAGAGCCTCTTGAGTACATGTTTATGTTTGCTGCAATGCCACTTTACGTGGTTTACGCTCTCCTTCAAGGGGCAGCCTTTGCTATGGCAGATATTGTTAACCTTCGTGTTCACTCATTTGGTAATATTGAACTCTTGACTCGTACACCAATGGCGATTAAAGCTGGTTTGGGAATGGACCTGATCAACTTTGTTTGGGTATCGCTGCTCTTTGCAGTTATCATGTACTTTGTTGCAGATTTCATGATTAAGAAAATGAATTTGGCAACTGCTGGTCGCAATGGTAACTATGATGCTGATATGCTCAACGACTCTCCAGAAGCTACAGGCAATGGTGCAGTTGCTGATGCGAATTCACAAATTGTTCAAATCATTAACCTTCTTGGGGGTAAAGCTAATATCGCAGATGTGGATGCTTGCATGACCCGTCTTCGTGTCAGTGTCAATGATACTGAAAAAGTTGGTTCTGAAAATGCTTGGAAGCAAGCTGGTGCAATGGGCTTGATTGTTAAAGGTAATGGTGTTCAAGCGGTTTATGGACCAAAAGCGGATATCTTGAAGTCTGACATTCAAGACTTACTCGATTCAGGTGCCGAAATTCCAACGGTCACTGTCAAAGAAGCTGATGCTATAGTTGCTAGCCATACTAATTTTAAAGGCGTTGAGGAAGTTATCGTTAGCGTGGCTGATGGTCAAATTTTAGACATTTCAAAAGTTGCAGATCCTGTTTTTGCAGAGAAAATGATGGGTGATGGCTTCGCTGTTGAACCTGTTAACGGTAATATTTATTCACCAGTTTCAGGTATCGTTACAAGTGTCTTTCCAACTAAACACGCTGTCGGACTTCTTACCGATAATGGTCTAGAAGTTTTGGTACACGTTGGTCTTGATACGGTAGCGCTCAATGGTACGCCATTCTCAGCCAAGGTGACAGATGGTCAACGCGTGACTGCTGGAGAGCTTTTGCTGGTTGCTGATTTAGAAGCTATTCGTTCAGCTGGTCGCGAAGTGACAACAGTTGTCGTCTTTACCAATACTGCCGAAATTGAATCTGTTCACTTAGATAAAACAGGGCAACAATCTGCTAAAGAAGTGGTTGCACACGTTAAACTATAAGTGTTACAATACTGTCATTAGAAGAGAATCTGAGTTTAGAACTCGGATTCTTTCGTTTATCGCCTAATGACCCACTGAAAATCAACAGCAGATGAAGCAGGTTGACCAGGGCATCAGTGACCTTAAGCAAGAAAAGTCATTCATTAGGTTTTGATTTTCTATGAGTAGTAACTGACTGTTTGTGGATAACTTGTGTATTAGTTAACATGTGGTAGAAAGGATTGTTCAATGAAATTACTAACGCTAAACACGCACTCATGGATGGAAGAGGAGATGGCGACCAAGTTTGAGGATTTGGTGGCGAGGGTTTTAGAGGAAGATTATGATGTGATTGCTCTTCAGGAAATCAATCAGTTGATGACGAGTGAGGAAGCTGATCAAGTGGTCAATCATGTACCTTTGCCGGTGAATCCACCTATTCATGAGGACAACTATGCGCTGAGACTGGTAGAAGCCTTGGAGGAAAAGGGGAAAACTTACTACTGGGCCTGGGCATATAATCATATTGGCTATGAGCGCTTCCATGAGGGAGTGGCCATCTTATCTAAAACACCGATTGAGGCTGTGGATATCTTGGCGTCGCAAGCTGTTGATCCAGGAGATCACCACACTCGCCGTGCACTTTTAGCCCGTACAACTGTGCAAGGGAAAGCACTATCACTGGTTAGCTTGCATTTGTCATGGTGGGAAAAGGGTTTTGAAATTGAGTGGCCACGCTTGGCGCAAGCTCTGGAGTCGGAGGATAATCCTTTGGTTTTGCTGGGGGACTTTAATAATCCTACGGGAAATCAAGGTTATCAAGAAGTTATCAACAGTCGTTTAAATTTAGTGGATAGCCATGCAGTCGCTGATGAGATTTCAGGAAATCACACCATTCTTGCAGATATTGATGGCTGGGAAGGCAATGATTTGGCACTCAAAGTTGACCATGCCTTTGTGGATAAATCATTTAAGGTCAACTCATCAAAGGTTGTTTTTGACGGTGATCATAGCCCGGTGGTTAGCGATCATTTTGGATTGGAAACTGAGATAGTATAAGAAAAGTCCTGACAGGAAATCAGGACTTTTTGAGGTCTGTAAGAATGAGTGCTTTTGCATCTTCAAGTGATAGGTCTTTTGTTAGCCTTGTCTCAGGGATTTCTGTCAGGTAGTCTTTGTCAACCCACCATCTTTTAAGAGCATCTTGGTCAAATTCCTTAGCTTTCTCACGACCAGAATGTCGTTTGACGGTTTCATCAAAGGGGAGATCGTAGTAGTAGGCATAGATATCTTCTAATCTATAGAGTTCTAATATTTTTTGCCAGACAGGTTGGTACCAATCTGACCGCAAGATACCCTCTAAAATCACTGTTTGACAATTATCATAGCCATAGTCAAGAAGATTGAGTAAAAGAGGAACAGTCGGAGTATCAACACCATCGTGAGCATGTAGCATGGTTCGTCGTAACAAATCCTGCGATAGCAATAGGGTATTTTCACCCATTTCTTCTTGAAGAGCGTAGGCTAGACTGGTTTTTCCTGACGCAGCATTACCTCGGATAATGATTATTGCGGGCATAGTAGCTTACTTTCTGTAAAAATGACCAAACTTATCTTCGATTTCGTTATAAATAGCTCTCGGATTTTTGTCTGTTGTATTAAGGGTGATGTTAATCAGTGGATACCTCATTTTGAGGTTCGCCTTGGTAGCATTACGTTGTAAGGTACTCATTTTAGCAAGGTAAGCTTCCTGATTTTTAACACTGACACTAATAAAAGTCTGATTAAGCATATGGCGAAGTTGGATATTTTCAATATCTTCCCAGGGAACAAAACCAAGAGCCAGTGCGGAAGAATGATCTGTCATTCCTTGTTCGTCAACAATGAGCAGAGAGTGATTGGTGAAAAGTCTCTTGATAAGAATGATAAAGACCCATCCAAAGAAGGCAATCGAAAAGAGTCCTATTAAGATGGCAAAAATATCGGATGAGAATAAAAAGAGAAGTCCGAAGATGACAAGAGCATAGATCATATTTCCGAGTTTTTTACTTGGGATGACAATTAGTTCAATCATAGCTTTCCCCATCTTTGGAATCTGAATAGTTAAGACAATTAGTCAATCATTTTACTCTTTAGGTAAGCGTCAACCAAGCGTTCAGTTGCCTCTACTGAATCAGTATGAGTGCGTTCATAAGAGTGGCTGGATTCGATACCGGCACCTAGAAGGGCGTGTTTGACTTCTGCTCCGGCACGGACAGCAGCTGAAGCATCACTACCGTAGTAAGGGTAAATATCTAGTTTGTAAGGGATATTTTGCGCCTCACAAAGAGCTACCATATGTTGTCGGAGTTCATAGTGGTAAGGACCTGAAGCGTCTTTGACACAGATAGAAACCGTGTATTCGTCTGTTGCTTGATCATCTCCCATAGCTCCCATATCAACTGCTAGGTATTCCACCGTTTGGCTTGGGAGACTTGAGTTGGCACCGTGCCCGACTTCTTCGAATGCTGAGAAGTAGAAGTGGGTTGTATATGGGAGCTCGATTCCTTCATCCTTGTAGGTTTTTAAGAGTTCTAGGAGAATGGCTGCGCTGACCTTGTCATCTAAGTGACGAGATTTGATGAAGCCGTTTGGTGTCACGACAACACGAGGATCAAAAGAAATGAAATCGCCAACTTCAATCCCTAAAGCGCGTGTTTCTTCCGCAGTAGTTACTTTTTCATCCAAACGAACTTCCATATTAGCCTGATTACGTTCAGCTGTACCAGCGTCTTTATAGACATGGACAGAAGTTTGGTGCATGAGGATAGTACCAGAGATTTCCTTACCATTTTTAGCAACATGAACCGTACAGTTTTCACCTTCGATGGCATTGTAAACAAAGCCGCCAACCAAGTCCATTTTGAGACGACCGTCTGGTTTAATAGCACGAACCATGGCACCGAGAGTGTCTAAATGGGCTGTTACAACACGGTGTTTATCGTCGTCTTTTCCGGTCACAGAAACCATAATACCGCCTTTATGCGTGCGAACAGGTTCATAACCAAAGCTTTGTAATTCTGACACGATATAATTCATAATCGTTTTGGTGAAACCCGTTGGTGATGGGATGTTGGTTAGGGTAGTGATGTAATCAACAGTTGTTTTCATGTGAGTTCCTTTCTGAGTTCAATCTCATCTTTTATCAGGGTGCCACTTACTTCAAGAGGGATACTGGGTTTTAATGCTCTAGCTAAAGCAACAGCATCAAGATGAGTTTGATAATGTTTAAAACCTACTTTGTGATAAAAAGCTAGTGCTTGAGTATTTTCATTGGTAGTAATAACGTGAATCGCCTTGAGGTTTAGTTTCTTTGCTTTATCTTCAATGAATTGGCATAGCTTTTTGCCAATACCTTGATTAGGCAATGTACTGTCTAGAGACATGATTTCTAATGCTTTAGTAATCTGTCGGTAAGTAACCATACCGACAATATTACCATTGTGAAGTGCAATATAACCAGGTAATATTGAAAGGTCAAAAAGTTGACCGCGGACAGCCATATGTTTACCACTCCAATTTTGCTTTAGAAAAGTCAGGATATCCTGCTGGTAAGTTAGTGAAATTTTGGCATACTCAATCATTTTATATTGTTAAAGTCAGCTTGAGCCTTAAGAACAATCGGAGCAATTCGCTCGATATCAGCAGAGGTGCCTCTAAGTTCAAAGTCAGCTAGCATAGGAAAACCAAACTGTTCAGCATACTGCTTAGCTGAGAGGCAATATTGATTATTGAAGTTACGATTGCCAGACCCGATGATTCCAAAACAGTTTTTGTAGTTGTCATGTGCTGCGATAAATTGACGCAAAGGGGTTGTCAAAATTTCGGTATCGCCGTTATCAAGTCCATTGCCGCCTTCGAGGTAGGTTGGTAAGAGAGCTAAAAAGTCTTCTTCGACTGGGAAAGTTTTATGCTTGAGGTCTTTAATATTAATCAATTTGGATTCAATGCCGTGCGTTTCTTTAAGAAAGCGAGCGAAGCGCGTGACAAAGCTATGCGTATTTCCACTGAGACTGACATAGACAAGGGTGAGTGATTTCATAAGACCTCCGTAGCAAAATATAGTTTTCACAATGTTTATTATAGCATAGTCTTAGGGAGAACTAGAGTCAAATCTTATTTCATACGAAAAATCCACTTCATTGAGTGGATTTTCTAGTTAGCAACCTTAGCTTTCTTTACGATTTTTGATTTTGGCAACAAATCCAAGGCTGGCAAATCCTAGGATTGTCATCCATAAACCACTTGTTTCGCCAGTGTTTGGAAGGGTCTTTTTATGGTTTTGTTGAGAGAATCTTTTTTTCGTTACAGTTGCTTGAGAACTCTGGTTAGTTTTAGCAGCTAATGTTTGGGCATAAGCATTTGCAGCTAAGCTGTGGATGGCTGCTTGTGTTTTCGGGTCGAGTTTTGTGCTTGATACTGTAGCTGCTGGATTACCATTTGTAGCAACTGTTGGAGTTGGTGTTGCCACGACTGGTTCTGTGTAGACAAAACGGTAATCTCCGAAGCCTTCCATCTCAGCAGAAGGGTTAAGGTAGACGAGTTCTTCACTGCCATCAACCAATACTTTAGCGCTGTCAGCTGTTTGGAAGCGAACGTCAAGTCCTTTGATGGTATTAGCAAAACGCCAGTTGCCATCAGCAGATGGGTTGATCGTCTTTTCAGCCAAGATGTAATTGATAATGGCTTGACGGTTTTCCAAGTTTAGCAAACGGTTGGTGGTGGCGTTTCGAACACCTGGGAAGTTTCCGCTAGCACGGTAGTTATTGGTGACAACGATAAATTCTTGATTAGGGTCAATTGCTTGGCCATTGTACATAAGGTTACGCACACGACTGGCATCTGCGTTAACCAGATTGCCATCTTTGTCATATTTGTTTGGTTGAGTGATGTCAAATTCGTAAGTGATACCGTCAATCACATCAAAGTTATAGGTACGGTAAGACGTATTGATTAAATTTTGGGGGTCTGTACTGATTCCATCATCCCATTATCTGGACTATTCCCTTTGCGGGACATTGATGGTAGAATGCCTTTAGC
>NZ_JBLOJT010000089.1:0-7554 GCF_047785745.1 Streptococcus pluranimalium
TCTTATGGACACCATTACGTCAAAACATGGTCGGTGCAGAACAACATAATCATTGGCAGTTACTTGCCATGAGAAGAACGATCGAAACTCGCTTTTTCTGAACTTTGTGCGCTATTTGATATTGAGCACACGTTGACGAGAAGCATTTGGGGACTACAATTGAGAATCGAACAAATCATAATGGCTTATCATTTGAGATATTTTGAAATCAACTAGCACCACGGGTAATGCTTTACAAATAGGGCTTACTTAATAACTACTTGAAGTTTTTAGAGGTGCCCTTATTTATTTAATCATTTAGAGAGATTAATTCAACCTAAAAGTTCGGATGAGATATATCTTTTGAAAATCATTGATTAGTAAATCTATCTGGTGACACGATTTTTGTCTAATAATCATCCGAAAATAAACTAAGTGCTGATTATTAGAATAAAAACATAAGCTAAACTGAGATAGGGAACAAATGCTAGTTCTCTATCTTTTTTTATCGTTAGGGCTAAAATACCTAGACCTGAGGCGATCTGAATGAGCCATAGTATTTCTTGAAAGCTGATAGATAAAGAAAGTAAAGCAAGGAAGAGAAAGTCTCCACTGCCCATTCTGATATTTTTGATTTCTGCTAAAAAGCCAATCAAGAGAAGTACTACCGTCATGTTTTCCCAGTGATAAAAGAGTGACATTAGTATAAAAGCAAATAACCAGATCATGAAAGGAAAGGAATGTGATTTGATATCGTACAGCGATAGGCAAAGACTAGTCGCCAAGAGAATAGCTTGACTAGGAGTTAGGATTTGCCAAAAAGAAAATAAAGCTAATAGGCCATAGCAGGCTTCAATGAAAACGTATCGTATAGGAAGTTTAGCTTGGCAGTAACGACACCGACTTTTGCTGAGTAGTTGTGAAATGACAGGTATTAAATCATAGCATTTAAGACGAGTGTGGCAGGAAAAGCAGTGACTAGAAGGTGAAATGATTGATTGCTCGGGAAATCGGTCAATAACCAGACCTATAAAAGATCCGATGGTAGCACCGATAAAAAAGATTAAGATTGTCATACTTATTTATTCGAAAATAAAATAGTTTTTTCTTGACTTTTATTTAGAATGATTCTAAAATATGTTTATAAAAATAAAGGAGGCCTCTCAAATGGTATATGACAAAACACAAGCAGTTCTAAATCAAGCTGTCGCAGATCTTTCAAAAGCAGCATCCATTGTTCACCAAACACATTGGTACATGCGTGGTCCAGGATTCTTTTATCTTCATCCTAAAATGGATGAATTAATGGAAGAATTGGATGAAACGCTTGATGTGGTTAGCGAGCGTCTTATCACGATTGGTGGTGCCCCATATTCGACCTTGAAAGAATTTGACGAGCATTCTAAACTAACAGAAGAAGTAGGCTCATATGACTACTCAATGACAGAACGTCTAGAAAAATTAGTTGAGGTTTACTCATATCTTTCAGAACTCTTCCAAGAAGGTTTGGGTGTTAGTGATGAGGAAGGGGATGATCCTTCAAACGGTATTTTCTCAGATGCTCAAGATGCTGTTCAAAAAACATTGTGGATGCTCCAAGCTGAACTTGGTCGTCCGTCAGGATTGTAAGCTAATAGGAAAGTGGGATAAAAATCGGTCATTTGAAGAGTTCGATTTCTTCTCACTTGTTCCTTACTAGGTTCGAACTGAAACGCTTTCTTTCTAAATCGTTTCGGCTCCTTGTCTGAAAGTTAATTTATTTGACTATAATCTAAAGAGGCAAGGACTTTTGTCCTAGCCTTTTTTAAGTATTGAAATGCAAGCGATTGCGAAAACGCTTGAAAAAGGTCCTTAATTTTGCTAAAATTCTTCTATGAAAACTCTCTATGATGTCCAGCAATTGCTTAAACAATTTGGTATTTATGTCTATGTCGGTAAACGTCTTTTTGATATCGAGCTGATGAAATTAGAATTAGCCAGACTCCACGATAATGGGCTCATTGAACGTGAGCAATATTTACGGGCTGAATTAATTTTAAGACGGGAGCATCGTTTAGAACTAGAAAAGGAAGAGAACAATGAGTAAAAAATTATTAGGTATTGATCTTGGCGGAACAACAATAAAATTTGGGATTTTAACAGAAGCCGGAGAGGTTCAAGAGAAATGGGCGATTGAAACCAATATCCTTGAGGGTGGTAAACATATTGTTCCTGATATAGTGGCATCAATTAAGCACCGTTTAGATATGTACGGTCTAACAAGTGATGATTTTGTTGGAATTGGGATGGGTTCACCTGGCGCTGTCAATCGTGACGATAAAACGGTAACAGGTGCCTTCAACCTTAACTGGAAAGAAACACAAGAAGTGGGGTCTGTTATTGAAAAGGAAACAGGTATTCCATTTGCTATTGACAACGATGCTAACGTTGCAGCTCTAGGGGAACGCTGGGTAGGTGCAGGTGCCAATAATCCAGATGTTGTTTTTGTAACCCTTGGAACTGGTGTCGGCGGTGGTGTTATTGCTGATGGAAATCTTATCCATGGAATAGCTGGTGCAGGCGGTGAAATTGGACACATGGTCGTTGAACCTGACACTGGATTTGAATGTACCTGCGGGACAGTTGGTTGTCTTGAAACGGTAGCCTCTGCGACAGGTGTTGTTCGTGTAGCTCGCCGTTTAGCAGAAAGTTACGAAGGAGATTCATCCATTAAAGCAGCTATTGATAATGGCGAAGGCTTATCAAGTAAAGATATCTTTGAAGCTGCTCAAGGCGGCGATAATTTTGCTAATAGTGTTGTGAATAAGGTCTGTTTCTATCTTGGACTTGCCACAGCTAACATTTCTAATCTCTTGAACCCTGATTCAGTAGTTATTGGTGGTGGTGTTTCAGCAGCCGGTGAATTCTTGCGTAGTCGTGTTGAAGCTAATTTTAAAAAATACACTTTCCCACAAGTTCGTCAATCAACACAAATTAAATTGGCAGAGCTAGGAAATGATGCTGGTATTATTGGTGCTGCCAGTTTGGCAAGAACGGAGCACTAAGAAAGGTTGTTAGCAAATGATTTGGATCATTTTAATTGTTATTAGTTTGGTGATTATTGCTTATTCAGCTTGGCATTATTTCCGTTTGAAAAAAGCAGCTACCTTTGTTGATAACGCTGAATTCAAACAGCTTATGAGGGTTGGTCAGTTGATTGATGTTCGTGAACCTGGACGTTTCCACCAAAGCCACATTTTAGGAGCCCGTAATTTTCCTTTCCAGCAATTTGAAGCGTCACTTGGAGCTTTGAATAAGGAAAAACCAGTTCTCATCTATGATGATAATCGTGGAGCCTTAATTTCTCGAGTTGCTAATATCCTTAAAAAAGCAGGCTATGAACGTGTTTATGTTTTAGAAAATGGTTTTGAAGGCTGGGATGGTAAAACGAAATGACTTGGTCAACTATCTTCTTGATATCGATTATTGTCTTAATTTTGCTGTTTTTGGACAAAAATAGTCAGCGCAGAGTTCAACTCGGACAACAAAAATTACAAGATATTTTAGCAAATGAGAATATGAATGATTTATCTAATCGTTATCATTCTGTTGCAGGTGTTGCGTTAGTTAAAAAGTTACGTGAAGATTTTGATTTAGATCTTCTTTCGGCAAAGCAACTGGCTGATAAGATACAAGAGCAACGCTAAAAGAGTTTTTAAAAGCAGCTACAAATAGTCCAATTTCTCAATATCAAGTTCGCTTTAACATCCTAAGACAGTTGTTGCATGGCTGTTTCGTTCGTATTTTACGCTCGGAAAAGGACCTAAAACAGTAGATAAAAGCTGTGCTTTTCTATCTGCAACTTCAAAAGATCTTCCAGATCTTTTGAGCTATGTGGGGTGGGAGCGAGACGGTCTGGGGATAGACCATTTCAGCCAAGTATAGATTTGACTATCATTCTTAATACCCAAGGTGACCTTATTGGATTTCCCAGCCTTTTTCATCTCAATGCAGGCTAACTTTGTTTCTATTCGAATACGCTTTTTTGACCATAACAAACACTCTTGTTTCTCGTTTACTAGATTTCAACAGGAGTGTTTTTCTTGTATCTCATTTTATGGATGCAGTGCTGAAATCGAACTCTTTTTTTGTTAAAGGAGTTCTTTCCCACTCGCTTTTTCGTTAAATATCAAAGATTTTGATGATTTTTCTCGTAAAAAGTAGTACAATACTCTCATTATTATAAAAAGTAAGGAGAATGGTATGCAGAAAAGTTTCATTCATCAACAAGAAGAGATTTCTTTTGTTAAAAATACATTTACGCAATATCTCAAGGATAAGCTTGATGTTGTTGAAGTTCAAGGTCCGATTTTAAGCCGTGTGGGAGACGGTATGCAGGATAATTTATCCGGTATTGAAAATGCGGTCCGTGTTAATGTGAAATTGATTCCTGATGATGAATATGAAGTTGTTCATTCCCTTGCTAAATGGAAACGTCATACCCTAGCGCGATTCAATTTTGGTGAAGGGGAAGGCCTCTTTGTTCATATGAAGGCTCTTCGTCCAGATGAAGATTCTCTGGACCCAACACACTCCGTATTTGTTGACCAATGGGATTGGGAAAAGGTTATTCCAAGTGGGCAACGTAATCTCGCTTATTTGAAAGAAACGGTTGAGCAGATTTATAAGGCTATCCGTTTAACGGAGTTAGCTGTTGAGGCTCGTTATGACATTGAGTCCATTCTGCCCAAGAAGATTACCTTTATCCATTCAGAAGATTTGGTCAAGGATTATCCGTTCATGACACCAAAAGAGCGAGAAAATGCTATTACTAAAAAGCATGGTGCGGTCTTCTTGATTGGTATCGGTGGCGAACTTAGCGATGGTAAACCTCACGATGGTCGTGCACCAGATTATGATGATTGGACGTCAAGGTCTGAGGGAGATTACAAAGGTCTAAACGGTGATATTCTTGTATGGAATGAGCAAGTTGGTGCGGCTTTTGAGCTATCTTCCATGGGAATTCGTGTTGACCAGGATGCCCTTCAAAAACAAGTTGCGATCACAGGTGATGAAGACTGTCTTCGGTATGACTGGCATAAGGCTCTACTCAATGGCGATTTCCCATTGACGATCGGTGGGGGTATCGGTCAATCTCGCTTAGTCATGTTCTTGCTACGGAAACAGCATATTGGCGAAGTCCAATCAAGTGTCTGGCCCACCGATGTTCGAAACGCTTTTGAACATATTTTGTAAGCAGAAAACTAAAATACTGCAAGTTCTTGTAACTTGCGGTATTTTTTCGGTAAATCTATCATAAATAGAAGTGAAAACATTTACACTTGACTTGGTTCAGCTTTTTAAACTTTTTTGTGATATACTTGTACAGTTAATAAAACATATTTATATAGAGGAAAACATGACAAATTTAAGAACAGATATCCGTAACGTTGCCATTATTGCCCACGTTGACCACGGTAAAACAACCCTTGTTGATGAGCTTTTGAAGCAATCCCACACACTCGATACTCGTAAGGAGCTTGAAGAGCGTGCAATGGACTCAAACGATCTTGAAAAAGAGCGTGGTATTACTATCTTAGCGAAAAATACAGCTGTTGCCTACAATGACACACGTATTAATATCATGGACACACCAGGACACGCGGACTTTGGTGGAGAAGTAGAACGTATCATGAAAATGGTTGACGGTGTTGTTCTTGTCGTGGATGCCTACGAAGGTACCATGCCTCAAACACGTTTCGTATTGAAAAAAGCACTTGAGCAAAACTTGACGCCGATCGTTGTTGTTAACAAGATTGACAAACCATCAGCTCGTCCAGCAGAAGTTGTTGACGAAGTTCTTGAACTGTTTATTGAACTTGGTGCAGATGACGATCAACTAGATTTCCCAGTTGTTTATGCTTCAGCTATCAATGGTACATCTTCACTTTCAGATAATCCAGCTGATCAAGAGGCATCGATGGCACCAATCTTTGATACCATTATTGAACACATTCCAGCTCCAATTGATAACTCAGATGAACCGTTACAATTCCAAGTATCACTACTTGACTACAACGACTTTGTCGGTCGTATCGGTATTGGACGTGTCTTCCGTGGAGCTGTTAAAGTTGGTGACCAAGTTACCCTTTCAAAACTTGATGGTTCAACGAAAAACTTCCGCGTGACAAAACTCTTTGGCTTCTTCGGTCTTGAGCGCCGTGAAATCCAAGAAGCTAAAGCTGGTGATTTGATTGCCGTTTCAGGTATGGAAGATATCTTCGTTGGAGAAACAGTAACTCCTCAAGATACTATTGAACCACTCCCAATTCTACGTATTGATGAACCAACCCTTCAAATGACTTTCTTAGCTAATAACTCACCATTTGCAGGTCGTGAAGGTAAACACGTGACATCTCGTAAAGTTGAAGAGCGTCTTCTTGCTGAGCTTCAAACTGACGTTTCACTTCGTGTGGAAGCAACGGATTCACCAGATAAATGGGTCGTTTCAGGCCGTGGTGAGCTCCACTTGTCAATCCTTATCGAAACCATGCGTCGTGAAGGTTATGAGCTTCAAGTATCTAAACCTGAAGTTATCATCAAAGAAGTTGATGGCGTTCAATGTGAACCATTTGAACGTGTTCAAATCGACACACCTGAAGAATACCAAGGTGCTATTATCCAAGCCCTTTCAGAACGTAAAGGTGATATGCTTGATATGACCATGGTTGGTAATGGTCAAACACGTTTAATCTTCTTGATTCCAGCTCGTGGTTTGATTGGATTCTCAACAGAATTCCTTTCAATGACACGTGGTTACGGTATCATGAACCATACCTTTGACCAATACCTACCACTTGTTCCAGGTGAAATTGGTGGACGTCACCGTGGTGCCCTTGTTTCGATTGACAATGGTAAAGCAACAACATACTCAATCATGCGTATTGAAGAACGTGGAACAATCTTTGTAAACCCAGGGACTGAAGTTTATGAAGGTATGATCATCGGTGAAAATGCTCGTGAAAATGACCTTGGTGTTAACATCACAACCGCTAAACAAATGACAAACGTTCGTTCAGCAACCAAAGATCAAACATCAGTTATTAAAACACCACGTATTTTGACACTTGAAGAATCTATTGAATTCTTGGATTATGATGAATATATGGAAGTAACGCCAGAATCTATTCGTTTGCGTAAGCAAATCTTGAACAAGGCTGCGCGTGATAAAGCTAACAAAAAGAAAAAATCAGCTGAATAAATATCAGTGATTGAAAGGTAAATAGTAAGGAGAGACATGTTTTATTTATTAGTATTATTTGGCATCGTTCTTTACTATTTCTTTATGGCTCCAAAATCTATTCGTAGTACTATAAATTCAATTGGAATAATGGTGGTTATAGCAATTTTGCTAATCCTTGCAGGGATGAGTTTTATGAAACTGCTTCAGTCTCCAGGAGAGGTATACATCATTGCTATTATGCTAGTTCTAGGTTTTTTAGCCTTGAAAGATGTTTTAAAGTTATCTTCAAAAGATCTACCTTTCAAAAAAGATAAATAAGAGAAATCACCTGACACTTGTTAGGTGATTTTTCT
>NZ_JBLOJT010000009.1:0-42661 GCF_047785745.1 Streptococcus pluranimalium
TGTAAGTATGATATGTGCATTTATACGACTATTTATCGTTTAAATATAAAATCGAAATAAAATTCAGAAAATTGTCAAAAAAGTATTCCTTTTTTAAAAAACTTGTGTTAAACTAGCTAACATAACAATTTTTAGAAAATTTTGTCTGTTTTATAGTGAGATAGACGAATGATAGGAGTTATGAGTATGGCATTAGTTAAGCAAGCTACTTGGAAGCGTTTAGGATATGGAGCTATTGCTTTTGCCTCTGTTGCTGTTTTAGCAGCATGTGGTAATGGTGGTTCTTCAAAGTCAGCTGAAGGTGACAAGGATACGATTAATTGGTATGTTCCAACGGATATTTCAACTTTGGATATTTCTAAAAATACAGACCAATATTCAAATGTCGCTATTGGGAACTCTGGTGGAAACTTGTTGCGTTTTGATGGTAAAAATGGAACTCGTCCTGACCTAGCTAAAAAAGTGGATGTTTCTGAAGATGGCTTGACCTATACAGCAACCCTTCGTGATGGTCTTAAGTGGTCAGACGGTAGTGACTTGACTGCGGAAGATTTCGTTTATTCATGGCAACGTATTGTTGATCCTAAGACGGCATCAGAGTATGCTTATTTAGCAGTTGAGGCTCACTTGGAAAATGCTGATAAGATTAACAGTGGTGAGGAAAAAGATCTCAATAAACTTGGTGTCAAAGCTGAAGGTAACAAGGTTATCTTTACCTTGACCAATCCTGCACCGCAATTTATGAACTACCTTGCCTTCTCTAACTTCTTGCCACAGAAAAAGGAATTTGTGGAAAAAGCTGGTGAGGAGTATGCAACAACATCAGAGGACATGCTTTATTCTGGTCCTTATAAGGTTGAGGGCTGGAATGGATCTAACGGTGGTTTTAAACTCGTTAAGAATAAAGAATATTGGGATGCCAAAAATGTAGAAACTGAAACAGTCAACGTTGAGGTGATTAAAAAACCTGATACAGCTGTTCAAATGTATAAACAGGGTGATCTGGACTTTGCTGATATTTCAGGAACATCAGCTATCTACAATGCCAACAAGAAAAACAAAGATGTGGTTGATGTACCAGCAGCCCGTACGACTTACATGGTTTACAATCAAACAGGTGACGTTAAACCATTGATGAATGATAAGGTCCGTCAAGCTCTTAACCTAGCGACAGATCGTGAGGGAATTGTGGAAGCAGCAGTGGATACGGGATCAATTCCAGCGACGGCACTTGTACCAACTGGTCTGCAAACTTTAGAAAATGGTGATGATTTAACGGAATTTGTAGCACCTGGTTATCAATACGATGCTAAAGAAGCAACTAAACTCTTTGAAGAAGGCTTAAAAGAGTTGGGACAAGATTCCTTAACATTGACAGTTACAGCAGATTCAGATTCACCAGCAGCTAAAAATGCAGTTGATTATCTCAAGAGTACATGGGAAGAAGCTTTACCTGGATTGACTGTTGAAGAAAAATTTGTAACCTTTAAACAACGTTTAGAAGATACTAAGAATCAAAACTTTGAAGTTGCTCTTGTTTCATGGGGTGGTGACTATCCAGAAGGATCAACTTTCTACGGGCTCTTCACATCAGATGCTGCTTATAACTATGGTAAATCATCAAATGCTGATTATGACAAGGCTTATACATCAGCTATTACTGAAAATGCTATGGATCCACAAAAAGCAGCTGAGAACTACAAAGCAGCTGAAAAAGCTTTGTATGACAATGCACTTTATAACCCAATTTACTACCTCAATTCACAAGGACTTCAAAATCCAGACGTGAAAGAATTGGTACGTAATTCAACTGGTTTAACGGTAGATTTCGTTCACGCGCATAAATAAAGTTAGATTTCATCCCTTGAAGATTCAAGGGGTGATTTTTTGAGGGCATCAAGTGTGATGTGGCAATGCAAAGAAGGTGGATAGACATTTTAGAACATAGAAAAAGACATAGAATGATGTTATTAAAAACATTGAATCTATACCTTTTTAATTTAAAAGAAGTCAGTCAGGTCTTCTTGATTTTGATGAGTTGCTTGTAGCTACTTAGACTAAATTAACTGATTAAATCAATTGGTATCTGAACAGAAGACTGGTCTAAATCTAGGGTCAGTTGATAATCTGAATTATCTCGAATAGTGTGTTCAAAGTCTGTGGTGTATAAAATGACACGCAGTTTTGCCCCAGCTTTGATGTCATAGATGGTTGGTTGTAGCTCCAGTGAGAAGGTCATCCACTGATTGGGACTGATTTCTTCAATACTTAGTAAATCATAGCGATTTTGAAGGTTAAGATGCCCCTTGGTAATAACGCGCGAGCTAGCTTCTTTGAAAGGTAATTCTCTTAGAGCTTCCATTTGGAAGAAACGACCATTATCAACACTATTTCCTTTAGGTGTAGGGATCGCTTGCAGGTATTTCTGACTACCAAGTTCTAAGATTTGAGCGGAAAGAAGCCCTTTATCAGTGCTTGATTTGACTGTAAGGTTAAGCTTGATGCGGCCATTGATACGGAGGTGTTTAGGAATTTCTAAATCAAGTGTTAAGGCATTAGCTTTACCATCGAATAAATCAGCTTTAAAGGCATTGAAATCTTTGCCATAGCGAGTAAACTCTTCTTCATTATAGCAGTTTTCAATAATCTTTTGACCCGAACCAAGCGCTAAGCTTTCTTTTTGGTTACTGCCAAATGTATCAAGAGTTTGCCATGTTTGCTCTACCGTATTATCTTGCCAGATAACCTTTGGTAAATCGAATTGGCTATCTTGTTTCAAAATAAGTTGACTTAAAAGAGCATTCATCGATTCTCTAAAATCAATGGATTGCCAAGCATTCATATAAACATGGGCGCCATGATGTAGAAAGAGATGTTTAGAAATATGGTCTGGAAGAGCGTTAAACATATTGTAAACATTGATTGGTTTAACATTCCAATCTTGTGTTCCATGGGTAAAGACGACACGGGCTTTTACTTTGTCAGCGTGAATGACGTAGTTACGATTGTGCCAGAATTGGCTGTAGTCGCCAGTTTCACGAGAAATGGCTGCGCTTTGTTCTTTGAGAAACTCTTGATACTTATCATTTTGACGAAGGTAGTCTCCAGCAGCCAGGTTACGTGAGTAGGTAAACTCCGTTAGTGTATCTAGATCCTCTCCTGGATAGCCTCCTGGGCTTGTAACCAAACCATTTTCACGATAGTAGTTATACCATGAAGAAATACCTGCTTCGGCAATGACTACTTCGAGCCCTTGGACCCCTGTTGTTGCTAAAGCATTTGACATGGTTCCTAAGTAAGAAAGTCCTGTTGTTGCTACCTTACCAGTTGTCCAAGCGGCTTTGATGCTGCGTTTTCGGTCACGACTGGTAAAGGCACGTGCTCGTCCATTTAACCAGTCTATAACAGCTTTGTAGGCCTGCACTTGACAGTAATCGCCAGTCGTCATAAAGCCATCAGACTGGATGGTACCGATTCCTGATACATAAACATTGGCAAAACCACGTGCTAACATATAGTCATTGAGAGTGTAACTATTTGGATACAAGAAGGTTTCTTCGGTTTCTTTTACTTCTTGGGCATCGCTGTCTGATGTTAGAAGGGTGATGTCTTGTTTTTCGACAGAAATGTTCCCCTTCTCTTTTTTAAGAAGTTCCCCTTCCATTTTGTGTGTTAAACGATCGCTAGCTGGTTCATTCACACCTTGATGATAGGGACTAGCTGTCATCATAACAGGTAGTTTCCTACTCGTTTTCGGTCGGATAATAGAGACTTTAACGAGATCGATTTGACCATCGTTATCGGTATCAACCCCTGATTCTACGTAGACAATTTCCCGAATGACATCATGTGTATCGAAGGTTGCCAGACTTTTTCCGTTAAAATAGTGATAGTCATTGGTAATAGGGATCAAATTTTTAGCAACTAGGCTATCGATCAACGTATTACCAGACTGAGTGCGAGTGGCTAAGAGGTGGTATAGGGCTCGGTCGCCTTCGGCGAATGACACTGGAAAAGCAATTTCCTCAACAAACTTAGCTACATCTGTAAAGTCAACGTTTGGGACAAATCCAAGCAATTGAAGGGCGATGGTATTGAAATGCTTCTCAGTCAAGTCTTGCCGACTATGAAAAAATGATAGGAGGTCACAGTCAAAATCTGCAATCATAGTCGATAAGGCATAATCGGTATCTTGGAACTGTAAGGATAGGATTTGACGTGTGAAGGCTTCTAGATTGGATTTTAAAGACTTTTCTTGAGAGATAGAAAAGCCTAGCTCAGTCATTTCTTGGTAGACTTGATTTAATGGGGTTGGAATATAGCTATATTGGTTGTATTTCATAGACAATCTCCTTAAGTAAACGTTTTAATTTTGAGATTAGCTTTACTTTATCCATTATACTTGATAAAATGGTGAATGTCGAAAAATAAAAAATTCACTAATTCGAAAGGATATTTAAAATCATGGATGTTACATGGACTGTAAAATATATTACAGAATTTCTTGGAACAGCCTTCCTTATTATTTTAGGTAATGGTGCTGTTGCAAACGTTGAGCTTAAAGGAACAAAAGGTCATGCTAGTGGCTGGTTAACCATTGCAGTTGGTTACGGTATGGGGGTTATGATCCCTGCTCTTATGTTTGGTAATGTTTCGGGTAACCACATCAATCCAGCTTTCACGCTTGGTTTAGCTGTTTCTGGTTACTTCCCATGGGCACAAGTAGCGCCTTATATCATTGCTCAAATTCTTGGTGCTATGGCAGGTCAAGCAGTTGTTGTGGCAGCTTACCGTCCTTACTATCAAGCTACTGAAAATGCTGGTCATATCTTGGGATCTTTCTCAACAATTTCAGCTCTTGACACCGATGTTGTTGACACTCGTAAAGGTGCACAAATTAACGGTTTCATTAATGAATTTTTTGGTTCATTCGTCCTCTTTATGGGAGCTATGGCAATGACTAAAAATTATTTTGGTGCAGAAGTAGCTCAATTTGCAGCAACACAAGGTTTAAATGCTTCAGATATTACAGCTAAAGTACAACTTGGTGCACACCTTAACGCTGGACAAGCAGTGGCTCACATGGCTCTTGGTTTCCTTGTGATGGCTCTTGTTGCTAGTCTGGGTGGTCCTACTGGACCTGGACTTAACCCAGCGCGTGACTTTGGTCCACGCTTGTTGCACCACATTTTGCCAAAATCAGTTCTTGGCGAGCACAAAGGTGGTTCAAGATGGTGGTACGCATGGGTTCCCGTGGCAGCTCCAATCCTTGCAAGTATCGTAGCAGTAGCACTTTTCAAATTACTTTACGCATAATCTAAATAAAAAATCCTTGAAACTGTTGGCACTGCACCCATAAAATGAGACATAAGAAAAACACTCCTGTTGAAAACTAGTAAACTAGAAACAGGAGTGTTTTGTTATGATCAAAAAAGCGTATTCGGTAGAAACTAAGTTAGCCTGTATCGAAATGAAAAAGGCTGGAAAGTCTAACAAAGTTATCAAAGAGACTTTGTGAATACAGGTTCTAACAGATATTGTCAAAAAGTACATCACATTTTATCATGAAACTAGAATTCAACAGCGATTAGACGACTTATCTCCTGTTCAATACAGAAAATCGATCGTATAAAAGTGTTTTTCTTGTGTCCTATTATTGGGGTTCAGTGCCACTGTTTCAGGGATTTTTTTATTTATCGGATGAAAAGGACAACTACTTTTGAGGAAAATTTATCAAGGTTGGTCGTTCTTTATATCGTTTAATGGTGTCTTGTTTGTTTATCTTTGAGTTGAGGTTTTAAGGATGAACGGATTAGCATACTTCCTGTAAAGAGGACAATGACGATGACAAGCACTTTCAAACTATTAAGGTTGAGATTTGACAGGAAAGCAACAGCGATTAAAACACCAACAATCCCCCCAACAACCATACCTGCATAGCCATTCCAACTAACACGATTATTTTTTACAAACTGGGTTGTGGATGCGGTCATAATCATAGCAGCATCAAGCATCATAACTGGCATTGCGACAGCAGGGCTTAATCCCATAAGTGAGAAAAAAATCAACTCAGGAGCATAATTACCAAGCCCCATAGTCATTAAGATACCGATGATGAGATTAAAAACGATACCAACGACTAACCAAATGCCTTCTAGACCGTGGGCGCTGTCAACAATATCGGCACCAGGATTAGTCCACATACGGTAGATGCTGATAAATGCAGCAATGATAAGAAGAGTACCTAGTATAGCTTGGACGGTTGGTGTGTGCCAGTTTTTAGTGAGTTTTGTCCCAAAGAGAGCACCGACGAAGGAAGCGGCAGCCATACTAACAAGTGTTAGAGGCTCGACGTTAACGACTAGGATAAAACAGAGTGATTGAATGAGAACGGGGATAACATGAACGGCATTCATAGTTCCTGGTAGTTGACTATCATTGTCAATCATCTTAGTTGCTTTGAATAAAGTTGTTGTCGTGGCAAATGACCCAATTCCCAGTGTATCGAGAAGATCGGTGATTAAACCAATCCCAAAACCAGTCCAAAAGCGCTTGAAAGGGTTAATACGATGTTTTTTTATATGAAAAATAAGGTAACTTGCGATGGTAATAATGGCTACTACCAAGAAAACTTGTATGAGATATAAGATAATATTTTCAGCCATTCTATCAGTTTACTGAAAAAATATTGAAATGTAAATGACCCTTATTAAAATCTTTAACTTACATATAATTTCTTGTCAAAAAACATTTTTTTGACTACAATAGGTAAGAATGAGGAGGATAATATGTCATTATTTAAAGATGTTACCTTTATATCGCCGGTCATAAGGGTTGAAGAAAGAGATTTAAATTTAGAATTCTTGCAAAAAAATCTTGGCATGAAGCTAGTTAGTGAAGAAAATGCCTTGGCATTTTTATCTGGTCATGCATCTAAAGAAATCCGCTTCACTATAGAAGAATCTCCAACTTATCGGACAAGGGCAGTTGAAGGTACTAAGAAGTTAAATTGTTTAGTGATTAAAGCGCAAGCTTCTGAAATTGCACAATTGTTAGCGCGTGGTGCTGAAGCTCGTCACCTTTTTAAAGGTAAAGAAGGTTATGCTTTTGAGACTGTATCTCCGCAGGGAGATGCCATTTTAATTCATTCTGAAGAAGCTATTGAAGATTTGGAACAAGTGACTTCTGTGGAAGTTGACCTTGATCCGGAATTTAAAGGTTTATCGGATTTCCATGTGGAAGAAGTTGTTTTGAACGTTCCCGATTCAAGTGCTAGTCAAGCATTCTACCAAGACGTCTTTGAGGGAAACCTTCCTTTTAAATTGACTTTTGAGACAGCAGAAGGTCCAGATTTGACTATCGAACCTCAAATTACTTGGGATATTGAATTCTTTGAATTCCAAGTACCAGAAGAGTATGATTTGGTTGCCTTATATGATTATTTGGTTGACAAAGGTTTGTCTCCTTACATTGATAAGAAGGCTCGCGTAGTCGTTGTTTCAGATCCAAGTAATATTGAAATTTGGTTTACGAAATAAAAGTGTATGAAAAAAATCCTCGAAAAAATCAATCAACAAATGGCTCAAGACCTCTATCATGGTGCTAGTCTGGCTATTTTTGATAGTGGACAGTGGCAGGAGTTTTATATAGGAACGATTGATGGGGACCATCCTGTCGAACCTGATTTGGTTTATGATTTGGCGAGTGTCTCTAAAGTTGTAGGTGTTGCTACCATAATCGCTTTCTTAGTTGATCAAGACAAGCTAATGATTGATAAGGCTTTGTCTTATTACTATCCAGCTTTTCAACATGATGAACTCACTATCCGTCAACTCTTAACACATACATCAGGAATTGATCCTTTTATTCCAAATCGTGATCAGTTAAATGCTGTAGCATTAAAAGAGGCAATCAATCAGATTACAGTGACGGATAAGAAAGATTTTCTTTACACTGATATCAACTTTCTTTTATTAGGGTTTATGCTAGAAAAGATGACTGGTTTAACGCTAGCTCAGCTATTTGATCAGGAAATTTTTGCACCATGGGGATTGAAACAGACTAGTTTTGGTCCAAGATTAGGTGCTGTTCCTACTGTAAAAGGTGTGACTGATGGTCTGGTCCATGACCCTAAAGCTAAAGTTTTAAAGGAGAATGCTGGGTCTGCAGGTCTCTTTTCAACTGTTCAGGACTTAGAGCAGTTTTTGGAACATTATTTAAAAGATAATTTTGCTAAAAATTTATGGGAAAATGTCAGTCCATCTGATAGTAAAGCCCGTGCCTTGGGTTGGAATCTAGAAGGCGAGTGGATTGACCATACGGGTTATACAGGTCCCTTTATTATGGCTAATCGTCAAAAACAACAAGCGGTCATTTTCCTAACTAATCGAACTTATGAAAAGGATGATCGTCCAGAATGGATTGCCAAACGAAAAGAGTTAATGGCTGTCATGAAAGCGACATTAGCTCGCCTTGATTAAGGATTTTAAGACTATCATAAAAGTCAGTTCTGAGTGAACTGACTTTTTGGGTTCTATAAGACTGTAATGGGTAAATTCTTTGCGGCTATTATAGGGATTTTAAAGGCACAGAGAAACCTTACCCTAAGGCAAGGTTTTTTGTTATTAAGCTTGGATAGCATCATCCATTGAAAGAACTTCGTGGAAGACACGTTGTGTCAATTCTGTTTTTTGTTCTGGTGTGAGGTATTTAGTGTTTACACAGTATCCAGAGATACGAACGATAACATCTTCACCAGCCATGATTTTTTCGTAAACGTCGTTGAGATCCATAACGTTCAAGTTAACGTGTTGTCCACCGTTTTCGAAGTAACCATCAAGAACGGTTACTAAGTTTGTGACTTGTTCGTCGAATGATTTACCAAGAGCACGTGGTGATACTTGAGTTGTTAATGAGATACCATCAGCAGCATATGAGAAGTCAAGACTTGCTAGTGAGTTAAGGTTTTGCAACCAACCACCATTGGCTTTGTTAGATGGGTTAGCACCTGGTGAGAAGAATTCAACTTTAGATGTATTGACAGTACCATCCTCGTTGAGGTAGACACCGCGGTGAACAGGTGAGTTACCTGTTTGTTTAGAGTAGGCAACGTTTGAAGTGATGGTAAGAAGTGATACAGTTGCTTCAGCATCTTTGTAGAGTTTGTGGCTACGTAGACGAGTGGTGTATGCTTCAATCAACCATTCTGCCAATTCGTTTGAGCGAGGATCATCTTCACCCCAGCGTGGGAATTCTCCAATAGTTTCGTAGTCGTAGATGTAGCCATCTTCATTACGGATTGGTTTAACAGTAGCGTATTTGATAGCTGATAATGTGTCAACTGTGTTGGCAAATCCACAGATACCGAATCCCATGTTAGCACGTTGGTGACTTGGCAAGAAGGCCATTTGAACAGCTTCGTAGTTGTATTTATCAGTCATGTAGTGAATGATGTTAAGAGCATCTACATATGTATCTGTCAACCAGTCAAGTGATTTTTCAAAGTTAGCTTTAACAGTGTCAAAGTCAAGAACATCATCTGTTACTGGGTCAATTTCAAATACTTTATAGTCTTTGTGAACATCATCGTATCCACCGTTAAGACCTGTAAGAAGCGCTTTAAGAACATTAACGCGAGCACCGAAGTATTGGATGTTGTGGCGTTGTTCTTCGTTTTCAGGATCAAGTGGTGATACACAACATGAGATACATGACATTTCACCGTAACCATCTTTTTCCATGGTTGAGACCCCTTCGTATTGGATTGAAGAGTGTTTGTGGCTCATTGCCATACAGTATTTACGGAATGCGTATGGCAACTTGTCAGTCCAAAGAACAGTCAAGTTTGGTTCTGGTGAGTTACCGATGTTATCAAGTGTGTTCAAGAAACGGTAGTCCATTTTTGTCACACGGTGACGACCGTCGTTACCCATACCAGCCATTGATGTTGTGATGAATGTTGGGTCACCTGAGTAAAGGGCATCATAAGCTTTTGTACGACCGAATTTTACAGTACGTAGTTTAAGCACGAAGTCATCAACGAATTCTTGGATTTCTGATTCTGTAAACGTTCCACGAGCAAGGTCACGTTCTGCAAAGATGTCAAGAACGATTGGTACACGTCCAAGAGATGTCGCAGCACCGTTGATCACACGGCAGACAGCCATGAAGGCGATGTTAACCCATTGGATAGCTTCTTTAACGTTTTCAGCAGGACGACGAACATCAACTCCGTAAAGATCACCAAGTTTAACCACTTCACCAAGAGCTTGGTATTGAAGATTAATTTCTTCACGAAGACGGATTGATTCTTCATCGATTTCTGTGATAGCATTCCAGTCGTTAACTTTTTCTTGCATCAAGAAGTCAGCACCGTAAACAGCAAGACGCGCGTAAACCCCAATAATCCGTCCACGTGAGTATGCATCTGGAAGACCAGTAACTGTATGAGCATGACGAGCACGACGGATGTTTGATGTGTAAGCACGGAAGATACCATCGTTAACGGTTGTTACGTATTTTGTGAAGATTTCATGCACGGCTGGATCTGGTTCATAACCATTCTCTTTAAGAGTAGTTTCCGCCATACGGATACCACCTTTTGGCATGAAGTTAAGCTTGAAGAGTTCATCGTTTTGAATACCAAAAATGACTTCATTCTCTTTATCGATGAATCCAGCTGGGATATCAGCAATTGAAGTTGGACGTGTGTCCATTGGGAAACGAGTTGATTCGTATCCTGCTTTCGTATCTTCGATGATTTTTTTGATATGAAGTGAGCGTTCAGTAACTCCAGCTAAGAAACTTTCGTCTCCATCATAAGGAGTATAGTTTGCTTGTACGAAACGAGCAACGCTTGCTTTTTCTTTCCAATCAGTTCCTTTAAAGCCTTCCCAAGCTTTTTCGAAAACATCTGTATTCGTTTTGACAGTTGCCATTTGAATTTCTCCTTTAATTCTAGTAACAAAATAAGCTGTTACACCTTACACATACTATTATAGCGACTAGAAAACGATTTCACAAGCATATTTCTTGACAAGGTCATTTTTCTTTTCTAGTACAGATTGTGAAGTATCCCTTTAACTGTATTATAAATTTGTAAATTTAGCAGAAATTATCAGAAAAAGGTATAATTTAGGATAAGAATGTCTCAAGTTTATTATAGAAAGGTTGTCTGATGCTGATTTTTCCGCTTGTCAATGATACCAGTCGAAAAATTATCCATATTGATATGGATGCCTTTTTTGCTGCGGTGGAAGTGCGAGACAATCCTACTTTAAAAGGAAAACCTGTGGTCATTGCTAAAGATCCTAGGGAAACTGGGGGGCGTGGTGTAGTGTCGACTTGTTCATATGAGGCTAGGAAGTTTGGGATTCATTCGGCGATGAGTTCTAAAGAAGCCTATGAACGTTGTCCACAGGCTGTTTTTATATCGGGGAATTATGCCAAATACCGCGAGGTTGGTATGCAGGTTAGACAGATCTTTAAACGTTATACTGACTTAGTCGAGCCTATGTCTATTGATGAGGCTTACTTGGATGTCACTGTTAATAAGCTTGATCTTAAATCTGCTGTGAAGGTTGCCAAGCTTATCCAATATGATATCTGGAATGAATTGCACCTAACCTGTTCCGCAGGTGTGTCCTATAATAAATTTTTAGCTAAACTGGCATCTGATTTTCAGAAACCGGCTGGTTTAACCTTGATTTTACCAGAGGATGCGCAAAGTTTCTTAGAAGCATTACCTATCGAAAAATTTCACGGTGTCGGCAAAAAAACTGTGGAAAAGCTGCATGCTTTAGGCGTTGAAAAGGGTAAAGACTTACTTAAATTGTCGGAGATGACCTTGATTGATCATTTTGGACGTTTTGGTTATGATTTGTATCGAAAGGCGCGTGGCATATCGGATTCTCCAGTGAAGCCTAATCGTATCCGTAAGTCCATTGGGAGTGAGCGAACCTATGGTAAGCTTCTTTACAATGACGAAGATATCAAGGCAGAACTTTCAAAAAATGCTAGGCGAGTGGCGGACACTTTGGTTAAACATGAAAAGTTAGGGAAGACTGTTGTTATCAAGGTTCGTTATGCTGATTTTACCACCTTAACCAAGCGACATACTTTACCTGAAGCTAGTCAAGGTTTTGAGGTTATTGAACAAGAAGCGCATCGTATCTATGATGAATTGGCAAGTCAATCTTCTGGAATTAGGCTCCTGGGAGTTACTGTCACTGGTTTATTAGATGGGATGAGTATTGAAGAGAGTTTGTTTTAAATAAAAGGGCTAATCATCAGTAAATGGTTAGGCCTTGTTAGTATAGTCTTTTGAATAAATCTTGTTACTCTTGACTTTTTGATTTCTAGGCTTAGATAGCCAAAATCTTATCAGGAGTCTTTAGGTGTTCGACTTGCTCTACTCTATGTGATAAGTTTTGCTTGTGATAGCCAAGAGGCTAGACGAAAGTTCTTGCTTTTTTAGATTACTCAGACAACTAAGCGAGCTGCAGTGTTTAAGATGTCTGTATTTTAGTTCCGACAATTAGATTGGCAAACTAATGCTTTTGATAAGCTAATGTAGTGTGGACTCTAGTAAAATCTTATAGGATTTGACTTTGTATGAAAATTAATTCATTTGGCTATATTTGTCTTAAAAAATTGATTGAGATCTTCTTCTGTAATCCCAATCATGGGATCGATACTTAGGATATTATCGACTGTTAAGCGATAGTTTTCTGCCTTATCCATAGGGTTATGAACATTTTTATCCACAGCTTGTTGACAAGTTGTGGATTTTTCAACAAACTCAGTATTATCAAGGGATTTCTTAGTTTTTTTAAGGGGAATTGAGGGGAGGTTATCCCCAGTGGTGGTAGTTGTTTCTACCAGATCTGTGGATAAGTTGTGCACAGTTTGGTTTAGCTGTTCTTCTTGTTCAAAGCGTTGGATCAACCAGGTTTGGCGAACGGCTCCTGCCGTGTGGATAGCCTTATCAAAAGCGGCGACTTCTCCTAGCAAGATAAGCTTGCTCTTGGAGCGGGTGATGGCTGTGTAAACTAAGTTACGTTGGAGCATTCGTCCGCTCTGACGTGTGATTGGAAGGATGACGACCTGAAATTCACTCCCTTGAGACTTATGGATAGACATGGCATACGCGAGAGTGATCTTTCCCCATTCATTACGAGGATAAACGACTTCATTGCCATCAAATTGCATGGTGATTTCATCTTGTTTACTATCGGTGTATTTGGCGGGAAGTAGATCGGTAATGTAGCCGATGTCACCATTGAAGACGTTGTTTTCAGCGTCATTAACAAGATGCAAAACTTTATCATCTTGTCTAAATGTTTGGTCGTTGAAGCTAAATTCTAAACCATCATCAAGGGGATTGAGTAGATTTTGTAACAGGTTATTAAGGTTGTTGATCCCGGCGTCTCCCTTATACATGGGAGCTAGAATCTGGATTTCTTGTGGATCAATCCCACTTTTAACAGCTGAGGCAACAATTTTAGTCACCATTTGTGGAATGTGAAAAGCCTGTGCTTCGAAGTAGGAGCGGTCGGCTTTTTTTTCGGTAAAATCGCTTGGCAGTTGTCCTTGCCGTATCTGACTGGCTAAGGTAATAATAGTAGAATCATCCGATTGACGAAAAATCTTTTCCAAACGTACTTGGGGTAATGCCTTAACATTTAATAAATCAGCTAGAACTTGTCCTGGACCAACAGATGGTAATTGGTCACTATCTCCGACGATAATGAGCTGACTGCGTGCTGAGATGGCGCTTAAGAGCTGATTAGCTAACCAGGTATCCACCATAGAAAATTCATCCACGATGATTAAATCAGCATCCAAATAATCATCTAAAGCTTGATAATCATCGCCATCCCCAGTCAAACCAAGATGTCTGTGGATAGTGGCAGAAGGGAGTCCAGTTAATTCATTCATGCGACGAGCAGCTCGACCGGTAGGAGCCGCTAGTAGAATAGAGGGCTCGTTTTTATGGATATCAACCTTATGGAGCTTACTATAAGCCTCAATAATCCCATTGATAACGGTTGTTTTCCCTGTTCCAGGTCCACCTGTTAGGATGAAAATACGATTTGTCAGGGCTTTTTCGATAGCTTCTTTTTGAATATCATCATAAGTGAGATGTAAGTTTTCTTGGACACGTTCGATTTCTTCGGCGATGATTTCCTTTGGAAAGTCAAGTTTTTCCTCGTTGTTTAATAGGCGTGTTAGGTTTTTGTGGATACCTTCTTCAGCATAGTAAAGCGTATTATCGAAGATTTTGGTCCCAATGGTTTGAATCTTATCTTCTTCAATGAGATGGGTTAATTCAGCAGCAACTAAACTTGGATCTAACTCAATCTGACGGCTGGATTCTAGCAGATAAAGAGTCATTTCAAGAAGCTCCCGTGCTTCGGTGTAGGTATTTCCTGTTTGGATAGCTGTTTCGGTCAAGGTATGGACAAGTCCTGCGCGGTAACGCTCAGGTGCGTCAGCTGCAATTCCTAACTGCTCAGCCAGTTGATCGGCTATTTTGAAGCCGATACCTTGAATATGTTCCACTAGCTGATAAGGATTTTCTTTGACAGTAGAGATGCTTTGATCTTGATACTGGTTGAAAACTTGAAGGGCGAGTTTAGACGACAAGCCGTATTTGGCAAGCTTGGTTAGGATTTGTTCGGTGCCGTAATTGAGCTTGAGTTTAGCAAGGAAATTTTCTCGATTGACCTTGGATAAACCAGTAATGCTATTCAACTGACTGGGGTCTTCAAGGATTTTATCGATAGGTTCTTGACCGTATATCTCGACGATTTTTTCTGCAGTTTTACGACCAATTCCTTTGAAATGGTCGCTGGAAAAGTATTTTATCAGTCCTGAGGCTGTTGGCTTAGCTCTTTCATAACGCTCAGCTTTGAGCTGTTGACCATATTTAGGGTGTTGGACCAGTTCGCCCCAAAAGGTATAGGATTCTCCTTCGATAATATCACCAATGGTTCCCGTGATGATGATTTCAACATCATCGTAGTCACTATCGGTATCTTCAATGTCTAGTAGTAAAATCTTAAAAAAATTGCTGGCATTTTCGAAGATAATGCGGTCGATGGTTCCAGAAAAATAGCTTGTCATAGTGTTTCCTTTGTCAGTAGTAGGAAAAGAGGCTGGGATCAAAGTCCTGCCTCTCTAAGGTTTATTTCAATACGCCAATTTCGGTAAATGGCCAATAGCGGAATTTAACTTCACCAACCAATTGGTCTATCGAAAAAGTTCCTACGGCTCTACTATCTTTTGAAACCAGTCGATCATCCCCTAAAAGGTAATATTGTCCTTCTGGTACTGTTACGGTGAATCGTGTATTACCAGCGGCATCTTGGGTGAAAGCATTGCTGGCTTGTGCTAAGGATTGAAAGTAAGAATTATAAGCATATGTTTTTTGAAGTTTATCTTTTTGGTAACGTTGTTGGTAGTCTGCAAGATAAGTTTCTTTTGTTTCCTTACCGTTAACGAAGAGCTTATCGTTTTTATAGGTGATGGTATCCCCTGGTAATCCAATGACACGCTTAACAATTTGTTTTTTAGCTCCATTTTCAACTTCGTTAGCAACTACCATATCAAAACGATTGATGTCAGCTGTTTTAATAACAATTAATTTTTCCTTGTTTGCTAGAGTTGGATCCATAGAGTGACCATCAACGGTAACGGGAAACCATACTAACCAACGAGTGATGAGAAAGGCTGAGATAAATAGGGTAAACAGTCCCCATTCTTTAAGAAAACGTTTCATGATAAATCCTTTATTTGTTTAGTAATGCTTGTGCTTTTTGGGTATTAGCGAAGTGCAACTTAGCAGTGTAGGCTAGGCTTTCCATTCCGTAAGCAGCTAATAATTGACTAGCCACTTTATCAGATTTGGCAGCTGCCCCACTGGGCAATTGAAAGCCAACTTCTTCACCTAAGGTTTTGAGATTTTCCAAGAACATGGCTCTAGCAATGATGGATGAGACAGCGACAGCTAGGTATTTTCCTTCTGCTTTTTCTTCTAGAGTAATAGCTTGTCTGACTTGATTGGCTTCTTTGGCAACGTATTTTTGATAATTGTTAAGCGATGTAAAGGCATCGATAACGATTTTATCTGCTTGGACTCCTTTTTGAAGAAGTAGATAGATCGCCTGATTGTGTAAGGCTACCTTAACCGAAACGGCGTTGTGTTTTAAGCCTTTTCCAACAACCTGATTGTACTTTTGTGGGGTCAATAGTAAGGCTTGATGAGGGATTTTTTTTTCTAGAAGAGGAGCGATGGCTTGGATTTTTTGGTCGGTCATTTGTTTGGAATCATTAACACCAAGTGATTTTAAAAAAGCATGGTCATCAGGTGTTACCAAGCTTGCCACGACAGCGATACCACCAAAATAAGAGCCGTTTCCTACCTCGTCAGTTCCAATCATAGGGAAGTCTTGTCCGGATTTGAGGGAGGTGCTAGATGAGCTGTCTTTAGAAGAATCTGTATTTAATTCAAGATATTTTGCTAGAGAATTGGCACCTTTACCTTGTATCACTAGTTTGCCTGAAGTATAGGCAAGAAAAGTAGCATCCATATATTTTGCAGAAAAAGTGACATAAGGATTGTTATTGCTAGTTTGGTAGGGGCTTAAGCGTTGAGTGAGATCTTGGATAAGTGTTTTGGATAATTGGAAAACCAAAGTATTCATAGCAATCATTTTACCATATCCCCTATAAAAAAGGGCAAAAGAAAAGAAGATTTTTCAATCTTCTTAAGAGAAATGACTTTAGTCTATATGATTTGTTTGGCTTTTATTTAACCAACCATAAGCAATGCCGATGAACAGTCCTCCGCCTATCCAATTACCAAAAAAGACGGCAGTCCATTGACGCAAAATATTTAGGAGGGTAAATCCTTCGATGTGTTTAACTGGACTAAAGCCAGCTAACATAAAAGAGGCGAAATTTGCGATTAGGTGTTCGTTTATCAAGAAGACAAACATAAAGATAGCTGATATGGCTATAAAAAACTTAGCAGATTCTTCTTTTAATAGCATATAGCCCAGGATAGCGATATTAACAAACATATTAGCAGTAATACCTTCGATAAAGTTCATCCAGTCGGTTTTGGCTAGTTTAATTTGGACAGCGTTGATAACGAAAGATTTATCCGTTAGCAGGCTATAGGAGAAGGATTGATTGAAAAGCCAAGCCAGAAAGATAGCGCCAATCAGATTGAAAAAGGTGCAATAGAGTAAAATGATCGTCGTCTTTTTCCAGGAAATAGCTTTGTAGTAAGAGCCAGTTGTTAGATACATCATATTGGAAGTAGCTAGTTCGCCATTAAAAATTAAAACATAGACTAGACCAATAGCAAAGATAAAGGTAAAAACAAAACGAGCTAGAGCTGGGAATTGACTTGAAATAACGTCCGCTCCAATGATACCGACAGCTGTTGACATGGTTAAAAAGGCTCCTGCAAACAGTGATCGTAGGGCATAGCGTCCCAAACTTTCATCGAAAAGTGCTTGCTTTTTGGCGCAAGCTGCTAAAACTTTTTCTTGAAATAATGACATATAAAATCTCCCTTTGTGATAAAGTGATCATACTTTTAAAGCGAAAAAACAGGAGGGAAAACCTCCCGTTATTTAAATGACTTAATGTTCAGAAGCTCCAGAGACAGCATCCGCTTCAACAGCGCCACTATCATGGCTACCTGCATCAGAAGCGCCAGAAGTGGCGTCGGTAGCAGGGGCTGGATGACCAGCAGGAGCTTTTCCTCCAGCGAGGTGTTGTCCAGTTGCTTCAAGATACCAATCTAACCAAGGCTTAAAGTTAAAGATGATTTCATTAATACCAGCATAGGAACCATCTGGATAGTACATGGCTTGATAATTGTGGGTATTAATGATTTCTGGTGGTGTTCCAGGGACGATTGTACGAACATATTCTTCGTTACCATTACGAAGGCTTCCGACTACCCATTCCACGTTTTTCATACGTGCCGGAGGTAGTGTTCCGTGGACAGTGGCAAGGCGATTACCAACTTGTTCCTTAACTCGTTTACCAAGCATTGTAGAAGCCTCTTGGTGTTGGTTGTTATAGTATAAGAACTGATTGTTATCATCCGCATAGGTTAACTCAAAGGGCATTGCATTAAGGAACATGTTGAGCTGGTTGACGGTTAATAGACCATTATCTAGCTTGACGTAGGTATCTCCTTCAACTGCTTGAACTTTTTCAGCGGCCTTATCTAGCCAATCGGGATCATCAGGATCGATCCCTGTAATGGTTGTAGCAATTGTTTCTGTACAATATAAATCTTCTGGTTCGATGGGTTTTGGTTTTTGTAATTGTTTAACGACGCCGACATACTTAATGAAATTATCTAAACAAGAGCCTAAAAAATCGACGGTACTTGGGTTGATGATGTCTCCTTTGTCGTCAAAAGCTTCTTTAGCTTTACCTAGCAGAAATTCATTTCCAGGCATAGCATAAGCGTTGACTCCAGGTGCTTCAAGGATTTTTCGCAAATGCACTTGGGCGCGCGATGTTCCTTGATCGTAGTAAGAAGCACCGACAATCATGATAGGTTTGTTTTCAAAAGGATGTAAATCGCCAAAAGATAGCCATTCTAAGGTACTTTTCAGAGCTGGTGTAATAGTGTGGTTGTGCTCAGGTGTGGCGATAATAACCCCATCGGCACGTGTGATTTTATTGTAAAGATAACGCAAAGCAAAGTTATCTGATTGGTCCTCGTCTTGGTTGAACATTGGGACATCTTTGATCTCTAAAACTTCGATTTCGCATTTGATCTTGTAATGACGTTGCATGAACTGTAAGAGCATGCGGTTGTATGATTGATCGGCATTTGAACCGACGATTCCAACAAATTTCATAGTTCCTATTTCCTCTCTGATTAACTTAAGCTTTCCCAATCGAAGTTTTCAGCTTCCTGATGTAATAAAGCTTGTGCATTAGATAGCTTACCGGCTATTTTGACAAATAATCTAAAATCGTCAAAAATGGCATCAAGTTTTTGGATAGTTTCAAGATCGAATAGGTTTCCTTCGGCATCAAAAGCTTGTAACGAATGTGATAAGAGAAACTCATCAGGGAGCACATGAGCTTTGAGTTCTGGAGCGTTAAGAATTTGGCGTAGTTGTAATTGAGCACGTGATGATCCTAACGTACCATAGGATGCGCCAGTAATCATGACAGGCTTGTTTAGAAGTGGGAAAATACCGTAAGAAAGCCATGCTAAGGCATTCATAAGTACAGCTGGGATTGAGTGATCATATTCGGGTGTACCGATGATGACACCATCAGCTTCCTCAATCTTGTCTGCTATTGCTAAAACCTCTTCCGGTAGTTTCTTATCAGCAGGTTTGTTAAAGATTGGTAAATCTTTGATTTCAATGAGTTCAATCTGAGCTTTATCGGTAAAATGTTTTTCCATGTATTGCAAAAGCTTACGATTGGTTGATTGTGAGGAATTAGTTCCTACCAGTCCAATAAGTTTCATGGCTATCTCCTTGATCTATTTTCAAAAGCAAAAGTATTCACAAATCTATGGTATCGTTTTCTGAGAAAATTGTCAAATATAGATAGTATTTCTATGGATTAGTCAACAAAAATGCTTGTGTTTTTTATAACAAAAAAAGAAGTGGGTGGTTTCATGTCTAAGGATTTGCTACAATAAGAGGTAAGTGAGGTGCTTATGACAAAAATAGTTTATCTAATATTAGGATTTCTGAGCCTTTTAGTGGGGATTTTGGGAATAATACTTCCTATTGTTCCGACAACGCCTTTGCTGTTATTAGCTGGGTATTGTTTTGCTAGAAGTTCCAAAAGGTTCGAGGAGAAACTGCGTCGGAGTAAACTCTATCAATTCTATGTAGCTGATTATGCTGAAACAAAAACCATTGCCAAAGAGCGCAAGAAGAAAATCATCTGGCAAATCTATCTGCTTATGGGGATATCGATTTATTTAGCGCCATTACTACCAGTGAAGCTATTCCTTTTTGCTTTAACGATCTTTATCACTTACTATTTGTTTAAGGTTATTCCAGATAAGTAAGAGGTGTGAGTTGTAGTGATGCTGAACTATTTTGGTTATGATTATGATGTAAAAAAGTTACTTTTACCTTGTCATGATTTTTAAATCGTTAGGGAGGTTTTATGAATTGGTTGGAGCGTAAAGATGCGTATGATAATCGTTTAACGATTCAAGATAGGGAAATTGTAGCCTATCTCGATCAGAATTTGGATAAGATTCAACAAATGACTAGTCAAGAGTTGGCAGATGCTTGTTTTGTCTCTCGCTCATCAATTTCTCGCTTACTTAAAAAATTGGAAATTACCAATTTTGCAGCTTTGAAATTCTTGTTGCGAGAGGAAATCACGCAACCAAAATTGGCTAGGTCAGATTTTTCAGGCCTTGTGAACAATTACCACCACTACATTGACCAAATTTTTGAAAAGCAGGATTTGAGTTTGTATGTACGACTCTTACAAGAAACGGATGTTTTATATCTTTATGGAACAGGAAATGCCCAAAAAATGGAAGTGGAATCCTTGCGTCACTTGCTAACATCCGTTGGAAAAGAAGTAGTTGTCTTTTTTGATAAGGGAGAATTTGACTATTTAAAGACCTTGTTTAAACCTAATGATTTACTGCTTCTCTTGTCTTACAAGGGTGAGTCCAGCGAAGCTATCTCCATGCTCAAAGATAGCCGAAGTCATGTTCTAAAAACCATGGTGATGACCCAAACATCCAACAATAGTATGGCTAAGCTTTCTGATCACCAACTCTATGTTCCAACCGAATCCATCGTGACGCCGACGACAAGGACTTATGAAGTGAGTACCACTTTTTATTTTATTATCGACCAACTTTTCTATGATTATTGTCAAGCGACGGGGGTGATGTGATGACCTTGCAAGAACGTGTTCAGCAACATGCCAGTCAGTTTTCGACTAATGATTGGTTGATTTTTCAATACCTGGCAGATTATACTGATCCACAGGTGTTGACCATCCAAGGTTTATCCCAAGCCTGCCATGTGTCAACAACAACAATCTTTCGATTCTGCCAAAAACTTGGCTTCTCAGGTTTTGCCGAATTAAAAGCCAGCATGCTCTATGCCAAATCAGGCAAGAAATTTCTGACGAGGGAAGATTTTAAGAAGACTTATCATCAGGTGGTTGATTATATCGATCACTATGATACTACTCGTTTTTTTGCGGCTATCAGGTCATCAGAAAAACTCTTTATTCTAGCACGGTCGGAACTAGAATTGCGTCTAGCTAAAGACATGCAGCGTATTTTCTTTCCATTAGGGAAGTTGATTATCATATTGCCTAGCAATCAGTCGCTCTTGCAACATCTAGATCAGATGGAAGCTTCTGTGCTTATTGTGGTCAAAATTGATTCCTTGGAAGATTTTCCTGTGGTTTTCAAAAATCCGCAAGAGTTAAAGCGTATTTTTATTGCAGTCTTGAGTGATTTCAAGGAAGTTGGGATTTTAGAAGATGAACGCTTTTATATCCCCAACTTGTACGATGATAGTGTTATGCCTATACCGCATATCATCTCCTTTACCTTGGCAGTTGAAATGCTTTATTTGAAATTACAGTTGAATTGACACAGTTTTACAAATTCAGTAAAAGCGTTCCGTAAATGAACCGTTTTCCTAAACCTTCAGAAAGTCTTGTCTGAAGGTTTTTCTTGTATTATGATATTTTTGTAAGCGTAAACAGGAGGAAGATATGTCAGAAAAGAAATGGTGGCAATCGGAGATTGTCTATCAAATTTACCCAAAAAGTTTTCAGGATTCTAATAACGACGGTGTCGGCGATATCCGTGGCATTATCAATCGTCTAGACTATTTAGCAGATTTAGGTGTAACAACGCTCTGGATTTGTCCGATTTTTAAATCACCAATGGCAGATAATGGTTATGATATTTCAGATTACTTCGGTATTCAAGAAGACTTTGGTAACCTCGAAGATGTCAAAGAATTAATTTTACGAGTAAAAGAAAAAAATATCAAAATCCTCTTGGACCTTGTGGTCAACCATACGTCTGATGAACACGCTTGGTTCCAAGAAGCTTTGAGAAATCCAGCAAGTCCTTATCGTGACTACTATATTTTCAAAGAAGGCACTGAGCAACCAAATAACTGGCGTTCTGTCTTCGGTGGCTCAGTTTTGGAAAAACTGCCCAATGAGGACGTTTATTATTACCACAGTTTTCATAAGAAACAGCCCGATCTTAACTGGGAAAATCCTCGCTTAAGAGAAGATATCTATCAGATGATTAACCAGTGGCTTGGACTGGGGATTGCTGGTTTCCGTGTCGATGCCATCACCTTCATCAAAAAGGATTTGAGCTTTAAGAGTATTGAACCGGATGGAGTTGATGGTTTAGCAAAATGTACCAAAGTCAGTCGTAACCAACCTGGTATTGAAGTCTTTCTTCATGAATTAAACGAGCGCTGCTTTGCCAAGTATGATTGTGTAACTGTCGCAGAAGCACCAGGTGTTTCTTATGACCAGTTGGATGACTTTATCGGAGACAATGGTTTCTTCTCAATGATTTTTGATTTCAAACATGCTGATTTGGATGTCAAAAGTGGTAGTGAGTGGTTTGTACCAGTAGATTGGACCTTGTCGGACCTCTATCAGTATTTAGAGGATTCGCAACTAGCCATTCAACAGGTTGGTTGGGGCGCACCGTTTATTGAAAATCATGACCAAAACCGTGCTACTAGCAAATATCTGGGTAAAAATGCTCGCAATCCCGAGGCGGTTAAAGCTTTGGCTATGATGTATTTCTTTTTGCGAGGAACATCTTTTATCTTCCAAGGTCAAGAACTTGGTTTAGTCAATTTTGAACGCCAGAGTATTGCTGATTTTGATGATATTTCATCCATAGACCAGTATTACCGTGGCATGCAAGAAGGCTTGACTCAGAAAGAAGCTTTGTCGGTGATTAACTACCGCAGTCGTGATAATTCACGCGTGCCTATGCCTTGGTCAACAGACGGTTACATGGGATTTTCGTATCACAAGCCTTGGATGGATTTAGCCAACCGTGATGAGCAACTGACGGTCGCTTATCAAGAAGAGGATCCATCAAGTGTCTTACAGTTTTACAAAGACATGATTGCTTTCGCCAAAGGTGATGATCATGAAATCTTGGATTTTGGAGAGATTTCCTTCCCAGAACGCCAAGCTAAAGACGTCTTTCTTTACCGTCGGGAAAATTCGGAAAAGTCCATTTTGTTTGTGATTAATTTAAGTGAGGAGAGCCAGAAAGTCCCTGTTAAACATGGAGCAGGACGTCTGTTGTTCGGCAATCAAGCTGATATTCATATTGGAGAAGATTATATAGAAGTGAGCCCATTTGGGGCTGCCGCTTTGGAGGAATTAAAATGACAAATAAATACAATGCTATCGCAAGAGCGATTGTTGAAGAAGTAGGGGCAGATAACATTATCTCAGCAACCCACTGCGCTACCCGTCTACGTCTGGTTGTTAAAGACCATGAAAGTATTGATACGAAAGCTGTTGAAGCCATTGACGAAGTAAAAGGAACCTTCTACAACAGTGGGCAATATCAAATCATTCTGGGTCCTGGTACGGTTAATAAAGTATTTGAAGAAGTAGAAACTTTGAATGTCTCTACTAAATCAAAGGCTGAACAAGATGCCTATGTCAAATCACAGGAAAAAGGTATCAAAGCCTTGATGAGAACCTTGGGTGATATCTTTGTACCAATCGTTCCTGTTATCGCAGCAACGGGTCTTTTCTTAGGGGTTAAAGGAGTTGTCTTTAATGATAACATCCTTGGCTTAATGGGACTTTCAACTGAAATCTTCCCGCCATACCTTAACCAGTTGGTCAGCGTCTTGACGGACACTGCATTTGGCTTCTTGCCAGCCTTGATTACCATGTCAGCCTTCCGCGTTTTTGGCGGCACACCGATGATTGGCTTGGTCCTTGGTTTGATGTTGGTATCTCCTATTTTGCCTAATGCCTATGCCGTTGCTTCTGGAGATGCAAAAGCGATTATGGTTGGAGGTGTTCTACCTGTCATGGGAGCACAAGGGTCAGTTGTGACAGCTATTTTGACAGGTTTCCTTGGTGCTAAATTGGAACGTAAATTGCGCAAAGTCATGCCAAATTCACTGGATTTGATTTTGACACCTTTCATTACGATGTTGGTGATGATTGTCGTTGCCTTGATGGGATTCGCTCCAATTGTTCACTGGTTGGAAACAGGCTTAATTGCTCTTACTGAAGCTCTTATGAATCTTCCTTTTGGTATCGGTGGTTTCTTTGTTGGTGCAACCTATCCTTTAGCGGTTATCACAGGACTTCATCACATGTACGTGGTTATTGAAACCTCACTCCTTGCTAATACTGGGTTTAATCAATTGATCACCCTATGTGCTATGTATGGTTTTGCTAATCTGGGTGCTTGTTTGGCTTTCTACACCTCAGCTAAGAGTGCTAAAGTGAAACAAACGGTTATGGGAGCTTTCATGTCACAATTGTTTGGTGTCAGCGAACCTGTTCTCTTTGGACTTCACTTACGCTATAACTTGAAGCCACTTTACATGATGTTGATGTCATCTGGATTTGGAGCGGCTCTCCTATCTCTTTTCCATATTCAATCAAACTCATATGGTCTTGCGGTATTGCCATCATATCTCATGTACATCTACAGTGGCCATCAACTCTTGGTTTACTTTGTTGTATCATTGATTAGCATGGTGCTTTGCTTCTTCTTAACAAAGACATTTGCCATTCCAGAAGAAATTAAAGTGGAAGATTAAATTCGGTTATCCATTTGTAGCTCAGTTAGCTTATTAACTGGGCTTTTTTTTGCTTTTGTTTTTTGAATATTTTATAATGAAGAATGAATTTTTAAAGATAAGGAAGAGAAAATGACTAAAGTACGTGGATTTGAATTGATTACAGCCTTTGAGGGGCAAGAAGACCTACTCCCACAGCGTGAGACAGCTCATGCAGCAGGTTATGATTTGAAAGTTGCAGAAGCAATTGATATTGCACCAGGTGAGATTACGTTGGTACCAACAGGCGTTAAAGCCTATATGCAAGATGGTGAAGTGCTTTATTTGTATGATCGCTCGTCTAATCCTCGTAAAAAAGGGCTTATTTTAATTAATTCTGTTGGTGTGATTGATGGAGACTACTATAATAATCCCAACAATGAGGGACATATTTTTGCCCAAATGCAAAATATTTCAGATCAAATGGTGTATTTAGACAAGGGAGACCGCATTGTTCAAGGCGTTTTTGCACCATTCTTAGTAGCTGATGGTGACGATGCAGAAGGTGTGCGTACAGGTGGCTTCGGAAGTACAGGAAAATAGGCAAGGAGGCTTATTATCGCTAAGAAAAAATCGAGTTTTGTCTGTCAAGAGTGCGGTTATAACTCACCAAAATACTTAGGACGTTGTCCCAACTGTTCGGCTTGGTCTTCCTTTATCGAAGAAGTAGAGGTACAAGAAGTTAAAAATGCTAGGGTCAGCCTAACAGGTGAAAAAACACGTCCAACCAAGTTGAAAGATGTAGATTCTATTAACTATGCCCGTACTAAAACTGACATGGACGAATTTAACCGAGTGTTAGGTGGGGGTGTTGTTCCAGGCAGTCTTGTCTTGATCGGTGGTGATCCCGGCATTGGGAAGTCAACGCTACTCCTCCAAGTATCAACACAACTTGCCAATCGTGGAACAGTGCTCTATGTTTCTGGGGAAGAATCAGCAGAGCAGATAAAGCTACGCAGTGAGCGTCTAGGTGATATTGATAATGAGTTTTACCTTTATGCCGAGACCAACATGCAGAATATCCGAGCGGAGATTGAAAAAATCAAGCCAGATTTTTTCATTATTGACTCTATCCAAACCATCATGAGTCCTGAGGTTTCAAGTGTGCAAGGTTCGGTATCTCAAGTCCGTGAAGTGACTGCAGAGCTGATGAATTTAGCCAAAACCAACAATATTGCCACCTTTATCGTTGGTCATGTGACTAAGGAAGGGACTTTGGCTGGACCTCGTATGCTGGAGCACATGGTGGATACGGTGCTTTATTTTGAAGGGGAACGCCATCATACCTTTCGTATCCTTCGTGCCGTTAAAAACCGTTTTGGTTCAACCAATGAAATTGGGATTTTCGAGATGCAGTCGGGTGGTTTGGTTCAAGTTTTAAATCCTAGCCAAGTCTTTCTAGAAGAGCGTTTAGATGGAGCGACAGGATCAGCTATTGTCGTTACCATGGAAGGTTCTCGCCCTATTTTGGCGGAGGTTCAAGCTCTTGTGACGCCAACTGTTTTTGGAAATGCTAAACGTACGACTACAGGGCTAGACTTTAATCGGGTCAGCTTGATTATGGCGGTTCTTGAAAAACGATGTGGTTTGCTGCTACAGAATCAGGATGCCTACCTCAAGTCAGCGGGTGGCGTAAAACTGGATGAGCCAGCAATAGACCTTGCTGTCGCGGTAGCCATTGCTTCAAGTTACAAAGAAAAACCAACCAACCCACAAGAATCCTTTATCGGCGAAATTGGCTTAACAGGTGAAATTCGTCGCGTAACCCGCATCGAACAACGTATCAATGAAGCTGCCAAGTTGGGCTTCACCAAAATCTACGCCCCTAAAAATTCCCTCCAAGGCATTGATATTCCGAATAATATCCAAGTTATTGGCGTTTCAACCGTTGGAGAAGTCTTGAAAAAAGTGTTTGCTTAAGAGTATCTACTAAAATAGCACCTGCTTATATTTAGTAGGTGCTTTTTCAGATTATAAAATATTATTGACAGTAACATTCAATAGCTTTGTTTACAAACAGTGCAGTCCCCTCTCCTGCAAACGCATCGATGTTTTGCGTAAACTCACTGTCATTTATATACATTTTACCAAGGCTGAGCAGGATGTCATTTGAACAATGATAGAAATGAATTGTAATAAAATCTTGTAGTTTTTTGACTAAAGTTTGCGCTTCTTTTGAGTCGTAATTATTTGTTTTGATTTTTCCAAACTCTGCAAAAATCATCATTAACTGTTGATTGACAATATTGGTGTCGTTGATACTTCGATTCTCTTGCTTCTCGGTAAATTCATTGAATTCGTCTGTCTGACCCCAAAATGCCTTAGCTTTTTGGGTGTATTCATCTATTTGTTTTGTATTGAATGCTGTAAAGTCCATATTGTTTATCTCCATTTCTTTAATACTTTCTGCGAAGGTAATTAGTGTTTCTAGGTGCTCTTTCTTCAAGGTTAATAACTTAATTTGTTGTTCCAAGGCTTTCTGTTTATCAAAATGCTGTTTATTAATGATTTCCTTGATAATTTTTAAGGGAAATTCTAATTCTCTAAACAATAAAATGTGTTGTAACTTTTCTAAGTCCTTATCGCTATACAATCTATATCCAGCACTGGAGTAACTTGTTGGATTTAGGAGACTAATTTTATCATAATATTGCAACGTTCTAACACTAATACCTGCCATTTTACTAACTTCTTTTATGGTTTTCATATCTTTTCCTCCTCTCACTATTGCAATGATAAACTATGACGTAAGGTAGTAGTCAAGTGTTTTTTAAAAAAAATAACTAAAAAATCCTGCTCTTAAAAAAGCAGGATTTTTAGAAGTAGGAAGAGTTATGAATTATAACCAAACAGGATGAGAAAAAGCGATGTATAAATAAGTAAAACTAAAATAAGAATAAAAATGAGCAGTAATAAGAGTTTGAGTGGTCTAGAAATATCTAGTTTAGCGTGGTTTCTAATCAGTATTAATCCTGTGACGAGATAGATAAGAAATCCTACAATTACTAGTAATCGAAACATATAGCTTTCCCCCTGTTTTTGATCATTCTACCTTTAGTATTAGTATAACATTTATGGGCACGTCTAAAAACTTCAAGTAGTTATTAAGTAAGCCCTATTTGTAAGCATTATTTCCAGTAAGCTTCGCTTTCGAAGCTTACTTCTGGCTTATTTTCCTATGGGCGCACTAAGCCCATAATGGCATCCAAACGTTCTAAGGGATTACCTTTCTCTGATAGTTTTGACAAGATTTTTTCATCGTCTGTGAATAAATACATGACAGCTCTCCTCATTACTTTTGATTCTATTATCTCATTTTGGGGCAATTTAGGGGGTTTTTAGAGGTACCCTTATGAATAGATTAGATGGTTATATTAGTGTTACTTGACTGCTTATTTCTTTCTATCCATGCTATAATGGTTTTATGAAAGAAAAACATAGAGAACAAGAACATAATGATATGGTTTACGGTGTCCATGCGGTCACTGAAAGCCTAGAAGCTAATACTGGTAATAAACTTTATATCCAAGATGACCTCAAAGGGAAAAATGTCGATAAAATCAAGGCTCTTGCAGCGGAGAAAAAAGTCTCTATCTCTTGGACACCCAAGAGAAGCTTGTCTGAGATGACAGATGGCGCTGTGCACCAAGGATTTGTCCTTCGGGTATCAGAGTTTGCTTACGCTGAGCTGGATGATATTCTCAAAAAAGCAGAAAGCGAAGAGAATCCTTTGATTTTGATTTTGGATGGCTTGACGGATCCTCATAACTTTGGTTCTATCTTACGAACAGCTGACGCGACCAAAGTGGCAGGGGTTATTATTCCTAAACACAGGGCTGTCGGTGTCACGCCAGTCGTTGCTAAAACCTCTACTGGTGCGGTTCAACATGTACCGATTGCTCGTGTGACTAATCTCAGTCAAACCCTTGATAAGCTCAAGGAAGCTGGTTTCTGGACATTTGGAACGGATATGAATGGTACCCCATCCCACAAATGGAATACCAGTGGTAAACTTGCCTTGATTATCGGAAATGAAGGTAAAGGGATTTCCCAAAATATCAAAAAACAAGTGGACGAAATGATCACCATCCCTATGGATGGCCATGTGCAAAGTCTGAATGCCAGTGTGGCGGCAGCAGTGCTCATGTACGAGGTTTTCCGAAACAAGATTTAAGCGAGAAAAGGAGAAAGAGATGGTTAAAAAACGTATTCTCCTCGTTGATGGCTATAACATGATTGCCTTTTGGCAGGAGACACGACAGCTCTTTAAGAAAAATCAGTTAGACGATGCTCGCAATGTGCTTTTACGAAAGCTTAATAACTACGCTAACTTTGAACATCTGGATATTATTTGTGTCTTTGATGCGCAGTTTGTGCCGGGTAGTCGTCAGCGTTATGATCAGTATCGGGTTGAGGTCATTTTCACAGAAGAGGATGAGACGGCTGATAGCTATATTGAACGGTTGGCAGCTGAGCTTAACAACCCCATCAATCTGGTAGAAGTCGCAACTAGCGACCTTAATGAGCAATGGACTGTCTTTTCTCAAGGGGCACTTCGCATACCGGCACGTGAGTTAGAAGAGAGGGTTAATACGGTAAAATCCGATTTGGACAAGATGTCGCAAAACATTGATATGAAGACCCCAAAGTTGAGACCGTGGGATGAACAGCAACTGTCTCAATTGCAGCATCTCTTGGATGAATTATAAGTGGATATATCATAATTTGTTAAGAAAATTTTTGAAGAAATCACTCCTTGAGTGTTTTTTTTGTTATAATACTAAAAAACTTTGAAAATAATACTCAATGAAAATCTAAATCTGAAACCATTTAAGTACAAGGTGTAAATCTGGACGATTTACTAGGATAAGGAGACTCGAACCATAATTCTATATTCAGATTTTGAATTAAAATCAGTATAAAACTATTTGAAAAGAGACTGCAATGACTTTTAAACTTATAACTGATTCTACAGCGGATCTTGATGACATTTGGGCTAAAAACAAGGATGTAACAGTTTTAGGGTTGACCATTACCCTTGATGGAAAAACTTATGAAACGGTTGGAGAAAATCGCATAACCTCAGAAGTTTTGCTGAATGCTATGAAAGATGGCGGGAAGCCGACAACTAGTCAGGTCAACGTCGGTACTTTCGAAGCTTATTTTAAACAAGAAGTAAAAGCAGGCAATGACATCTTATATATGGCTTTTTCATCTGTTTTGTCGGGGACTTATCAATCTGCTGTCATGGCGCGTGACATGATTTTAGAAGAATATCCCGAAGCTCGTATCGAAATTGTCGATACCTTGGCAGCAGCAGGTGGTGAAGGGTTCTTAGTCATGTTAGCAGCTGAAAAACGTGATCAAGGATTATCTTTAGAACAAGTTGTTTCTGAAATGAAGTCTATTGCTCCACGTCTGTACAGTCACTTTCTAGTGGATGATCTCTATCATTTGATGCGAGGCGGTCGTCTTTCTAAAAGTTCCGCAATCGTCGGTAGCTTGGTTAATATCAAGCCCCTTTTGTGGATTGATGGACAAGGGAAACTAGCTCCTTTAATCAAGGTTAGGGGTCGTAAAAAAGGTATTCGAGAGATGATTGGCAGATCGGTCCAAGATTTAGATTTGGGGACAGTTGTGGTTGCCCATGCCAATGATCCAGAAGCCGCTCAAGAAATTGAGGAGAAGTTGTTGGAAAAAGACGGTGTGGAATGTGTTCTCCAACTTCCTTTGGGACCTGTTATAGCAGCCCATGTTGGACCTGGGACCCTGGCTCTATTTTCAGTAGGAAAGAGAGAGCGATGAACTTGAAATAAAAAGAAAAAACACTTGACTTAAGTCAGTGTTTTTTGATATGATATTAAACGGTATTGTTTACCCCATTTGAAAGGCCCCGGAACCTTCCAAATACCTTTGCGTGGGACGGAACACCCACCAACACTTGTAAACAAATATTACGAATTCGTATAGGAGAAATCATGAACAAAACAACTTTCATGGCTAAACCAGGCCAAGTTGAACGCAAATGGTACGTTGTTGACGCAACAGATGTGCCACTTGGACGTCTTTCTGCAGTAGTTGCTAGCGTACTTCGCGGAAAAAACAAACCAACTTTCACACCACACACTGATACAGGTGATTTTGTGATTGTTATCAATGCTGAAAAAGTTAAATTAACTGGTAAAAAAGCAACTGATAAAATCTACTACACTCACTCAATGTATCCAGGTGGTTTGAAACAAATCTCTGCTGGTGAACTTCGTTCTAAAAACGCTGTGCGTTTGATCGAAAAATCAGTTAAAGGTATGCTTCCACACAATACTCTTGGACGCGCACAAGGTATGAAATTGAAAGTCTTCACAGGCGCTGAGCACACACACGCTGCTCAACAACCAGAAGTACTTGATATCTCAGGACTTATCTAATTCTAAGAGGAAAGGAGCAACATAAACATGGCACAAGCACAATATGCAGGTACTGGTCGTCGTAAAAACGCGGTTGCACGCGTTCGTTTGGTACCAGGTACTGGTAAAATCACAGTTAATCAAAAAGATGTAGAAGAATACATCCCACACGCAGACCTACGTCTTGTTATCAACCAACCATTCGCAGTGACTTCAACTGAAGGTTCATACGACGTTTTCGTTAACGTTAATGGTGGTGGATACGGTGGTCAATCAGGTGCGATCCGTCACGGTATTGCACGTGCGCTTCTTCAAGTAGACCCAGACTTCCGCGATTCATTGAAACGCGCTGGACTTCTTACACGTGACGCACGTATGGTTGAACGTAAAAAACCAGGTCTTAAGAAAGCTCGTAAAGCAAGTCAGTTCTCAAAACGTTAAGAACCGCTTTACATCAGCGTTCACAAGCATTTTGCAAGTCTCTTGCAAAGTGCTTTTTTTGTGGAAAAGTGGGCTTGGTAATCTTTTTGGTAATCTCTTAAGACCTGGTTAAATTTTAGTGGAAAAAGAAAGCTAAGGTTATTTAGCTTTATCGAGGTATTCTGCGAATTTTGTAATGGATTGTTTTTCACCAGCTTTTGTGGCATGGCTATAAGTTTCTAAAGTCATCTGGCTGATTGCATGGCCTAAGCGTTTAGCAGTATTGACTGGGTCAATTCCCATTTCAATCATCAAGGTTGCGTGAGTGTGTCTAAACTCATGTAGGCTGATTTTCTTGAGATTTTGTTGACGAATGGTTCGCTTGAGAATGTTGTTGATGTAGTCAGCGTGTAAGGGTTCTATCTCACCATCTCGGTTGCAGTATGTCAACATAAATTCTTTGTCGAGAGAAAGAGGCTGTACTGATAATTGCCACTTTTCTCTGCTAGTTTCCTGTTTCCATTTGTTGAGGATAGAACAGGTTTCATCATCAAGGTATATAGAGCGTATGCTAGATAATTGTTCTAGAGAGACAGAAGATCAGTCAACAACTTATCTCAAACCAGAGTATTATTCCCCTTTGCAAGTGATTGCGGATAGATATAACGATTGTTAGCATTAATGGCTAATGAAAAAGAGTCAAACTTTTCCGCTTTTGCCAGAAAGAAATTATTTAACCAAGAGATTGAATCATGGACGATTAATTTTCCAGAGTATGAGCAACTGACAGAGCGATTCATTCAGATTGGCAGATCAATTAATGGGATTGCCAAGTTGTCAACTCAGGTTGGATATATTTCACAACAGAATTTTATAGAACTTGGTCAGTTGATAACTCAATTATTGGATGAATTGGAAAAGGGACTCTCAGTTAACCTGAAAAAGAAGTCTACTAAACATTAAATAAGTAAATGAAACCGCAGGAATTTATCTGCGGTTTTCTTATGTCCTTCTAAAAAATGATTGTCTGACAATGTCAGCCACCGTGTCTGGCACGGGGAATTTAGAATTGATACAAAAACATAATTTTAGGTCTTTGCGAGCTCAGATAGTGTATACACACTATCGCAATAAATAAAACATCAGGAACGGTCGAACTGACACTTTTCCTGATATTTTTAATATCTGGGGAGAATCCCCAGACCCTTTGAGAAATAGTTCGAGATAAAGTTAGAAAATGGTATAATAAGAAAAGAAGATAAACGGTTTCAAGGAGTAGGTTTTGGAAGAGAACTTAATCAAATCAAAACAACGTGTGCAAAAGCATGGTGAAGTCTTTACGCCATCTTGGATGGTTCAAAAAATGTTAGACACGCCAGGTGTTAAAGAGGCTTGCGAAAATATATCCGCAACACTTTTAGAACCTTCTGCGGGAGATGGGAATTTTTTACAAGCTATTTTAGAGAGAAAGTTAGCCACTGTGGTGGAACAGTATGACGAACGCAACTGGAAGACGAAATCTTTAATAGCTCTTTCTTCCATTTACGGTATTGAATTTCTAGAAGATAATTTAGAAGTCGCACGCTCACGAATGTTTCTGTATTATTTAGATTGGTATGAGCGAACTTTTGGTGTCAAACTGACTAGTAAGAGTGATATTTATAAATCTGCTCACTATCTTATCCATAAAAATATTGTTAGAGGAAATACCTTGACTCAGCAACATCCTGTTACAGGAGAACCTATTTGGTTTAATGAATGGCAGCTTGTCAAAGATCATCCTAGTTTGGTAAGGAAAATTCCTTTTGCATTATCAGAGCTTTTAGGTAAAGATGTTGAAGATGATCGGACTATTGTGGAAGGACAATTGAGTTTTTTTGATATAGATGATGAATTTAAATTAGAGGATGATATTGTTGGAAATGCAGTAGTTGTAGAAGAAATAAACATTCAAAAAGTGTATTTACTAGGAGATTAGGCTATGATTTCAAATTTTGAATTTTTGGCAATTGATATGGATACAGCTGAGCTTTTTAGAACCATAAATATGGCTGAAGAAAATTATACACACGGAGACTATGAAGGCACGCTAATTAAGGTAAGAAAAGTTGCTGAGAATACAGCGAGGTTGGTTGCCGATAGAGAATATTTAGATATTCGTGAACGTGCCACCTTTAATGACGCACTAAGAGAGATAAGAGACTTTATTCCCAATAAAACAATCGTCGATCACTTTTATGATATCAAGGGAAAAGGGAATAATTCTGCTCATATTTTAAATCCAGCAGATGCAACCAAAGAGAATGCTTTAAAATCATTAGAACAGGTGTTTGATATTCTTGCTTGGGTCATGTTGACTTATATCAATACAGATATTAAAGCAAGTGCTATTGGTCGATTCTTAGAACCAAGGGCACAAGAAATGTACCGAACTGCTGAAAGAAAATTTATTTATATTCAGACGGTTGATAATCAAAGTGGGTTGTTCAATGCTTTTGAAGGTACACAAAAAATTGGTGAAGGTAGCGTTTCTTCGGATGATATTGAGACGGACTGGTCTCCTAATAGTGACTTTTTACGTACTGTTGCCCCAAAACGTATTAATCAATACATGAAAACATCTGGCCTGCCTTACACGCTTGGTTGGGTAGAGCTTGCTTACAAAAAGGCGACCAAGTCCTGGTTTCATGATTATGATGTGCATAATGTCTTGAGGCGTTCAGGGATTAAACATGCTGAACAACTGGAAGGAACAGAGTGGTTCAAGACGGATTTAGAGACAGCTAAGGCTGCTATTAAAGCTGTTAAAGAAGGTAGAAATTATCTAAATATTACTGCCAAAGAATCATTTGTTGAAGAACCAGCTATCACCCTTCGTCCAGAACAAGAGGCAGCGGTCGAGCAGACGCAAAAAGTCTTTAAGAAAAAAGATAGGATGCTCTGGAATGCTAAAATGCGTTTTGGTAAAACCCTGACATCCTTGCAATTAGTCAAGAATGAAGCCTTTCAAAGAGTGCTCATCATGACTCATCGTCCTGTTGTGGCGGATTCTTGGTTTGATGATTTCAAGAAAATGAAGATGAGCGCCGATGGGTATGATTATGGTTCAGTCAATCAAGGAGAAACGCTTGAAAATCTGAAGCGAGGTGAGAAACCTTTTGTGTATTTCGCTTCAATCCAATTGCTTCGGTATAATGGTGGTCAAACCAATCTGAAAGATTTTGCGGATGTGGATTGGGATTTGATTATCATTGATGAGGCGCACGAGGGAACCCAGACAGAGCTTAGTGATTCGGTAATGAAAGAACTCGTCAAGGAACATACTAAGATACTTGAACTATCTGGGACACCTTTCAATCTTTTGGATCAATTTGACGAGGAGCAAGTTTATACTTGGGACTATGTCATGGAACAACAGGCTAAGAAGAAGTGGGAATTAGAACGTCCAAGTGATCCAAATCCTTATGAAACTTTGCCAAAAGTATCGATGTACACTTTTGAAATGAAGCATAAGGAACGTTTTTCTGATGAGAGTAAATCGTTCAACTTTAGGGAATTTTTCCGTGTGGCTGAGGATGGTCAACTTGTTTATAAGCAAGAGGTTCGCCAATTCTTAGATAATATCACACATCCAGATAGTCGTACGAACTACCCTTTTTCAACGAAGTCTTATCGTGAAGAGTTGCGTCATACGCTTTGGCTCATGCCAGGTGTTAAGGAAGCTAATGCTTTTGAGGGCTTGCTTAAAGAACACCCTATTTTCGGGAAAGAATATAAAATTGTTAATGTTGTTCGAGGAGCAAGTAGCGATGATGGAATTGCTAACGATGCGGACATAGAGAAAGTTCGTTCTGCTATTGGTAAAGCCCCTTCGCAGACAAAAACCATTACCCTGACGGTTCGTAAACTAACTACAGGTGTTAATATTCCAGAGTGGACAGCGGTCTTGTTTTTGTCAAATACCAATAGTGCCATGAATTACCTACAAGCTGCCTTTCGTGCTCAGACGCCTTTTTCTCATGAGAAATTGGGAATGAAGACAAATTGTTATGTCTTTGATTTTGCTCCTGATAGAGCCTTGACTGTCATGGCGGAGAGTGCTCAGATTAACTCAGGTGTAGGGAAGAAAAATACGCAAGCACAAAAGCAAGCTATGGCTCGTCTTCTAAACTTTATGCCAATCTTAGGGGCTTCAGACAATGGAATGAAGACCTACGATGTGGATAGAATGCTGACACAGCTCAAGAAAGTTTATGCTGAAAAGGCAGTGCGGTCAGGTTTCGAAGATGACAGTCTATATAATGACAATCTTTTAACTTTAACCGCTGATGATGCAAGCATGTTTACCAAACTAAATGCTATCGTTGGTAAGACACAGAGTCAAAAAACACCTAAAAAAGTCATTATCAATGATAATGGTCTAACGGATGAAGAACATGAGCAGGCTGAGCGAGCCAAGAAGAAACCAAAAGCCAAACGGACACCAGAAGAGCTAGAAGCCATCGAAAAGCAAAACGAAGCTAAGAAACAACGTAAGAATATGATTTCTATTTTGCGTGGGGTATCTATCCGTATTCCTATGATGATTTATGGCATGGCGGTTGACTTATCAAAAGATATCACTATTCAAGAATTTATCCAGCAGGTGGATGATGAATCGTGGAAAGAGTTCATGCCAAAAGGTTTCACTAAGGGAATGTTTAGTGAGATTACCAAGTATTATGATGCAGAAGTCTTTATTGAGGCTGGAAGAATTATTCGCCAGCGAGCAAAATCTTTTGATAGTTTGGACTTTATTGAACGGGCAGAAAACATCGCTGAGTTGTTTAGCACCTTTAAAAATCCTGACAAAGAAACTGTGCTGACACCGTGGCGTGTAGTCAATCTTCAAGTGATAAAATCAGTAGGTGGCTTGAATTTCTATGATGATAATTTTGAGTCGGTAACAGATGGAGCGACTTCAAACCTACACTGGGTAGAAAATGATGTCACATCATCCATCTATCAAAAAGAAACAAAGATCTTAGATATTAACTCGAAGACTGGTCTTTATCCTCTTCACAGTGCTATTAGCCTGTATTATCAAAGAGTGGCGGCAAATGATGACAATCATTTTGAAGCTGACCAGGTCTATCAAGAGATTTTAGCAAATAATATCTATGCTATTGCGAAAACACCAATGGCAAAAACCATCACCGAACGCACATTGACCGGTTATCGGAATTACAAAACCAATGTAACCTATATTGAAAACCTAACGGATACCCTAAAAACAGACCTAGACAAAGGGAAAACTCAAGTGGAGGAGGCATTTAGAAACGTGAAATTTGATGTAGTAATTGGAAATCCTCCGTATCAAAATGAAGGAGTTGGAGAGGTAGCCCGTGACGAGCCAATCTATCATAAATTTATGGATTTAGCTTATGAAGTCGCAGATAAGGCAGTTCTGATTACACCAGCTCGTTTTCTCTTTAATGCTGGTCAGACTCCAAAGGTATGGAATCAGAAAATGTTAGAAGACGAACATCTTAAAGTGGTTTACTTCGCTCAAAAATCAGAAGAAGTCTTTCCAAATACAGATATCAAGGGTGGGGTAGCCGTTACTTATCGGGATGTTAATCAAAACTTTGGTGCTATTGAGACCTTCACACCGATTGAATGGCTAAATGACTTGTTGCATTTAGTACGCAATAAAGTTAAGAAATCGTTTAATGAATATCTTTATGGTAAGAGTAGTTATAAATTTAGCAGTAGCCTTTACAATCGTTATCCAGAATTGAAGGGAAGAGTTTCTTTAGCAGAAGAAAAATCGATTGGATCAAATATTTTCGAGAAACTACCAGAGATATTCTCGGATAAAAAACAATCAGATAATCAAATTGGGATATACGGACGTATCAATAATGAGCGTGTTACAAATTGGCTTGATAGCGATTTAATTGAAGAACATCCTAATCTGAATAAATACAAAGTGTTTTTACCCGCTTCCAACGGAAGTGGGGCGATAGGCGAAGTTCTATCGACCCCACTCGTGGGTACCCCACTCGTGGGTCATACACAAACCTTTATTTCTTTTGGTGCATTTGATACTGAAGTGGAAGCTGAAAACTGTTGGAAGTACATCAAAACAGATATAGCTCGTGCGATGCTAGGAACACTCAAGGTAACTCAACACAATCAATCGAAAGAGGTTTGGAGCAATGTTCCTTGGTTTGATTTTAATGATTATTCTCAAATAGATTGGTCGAAGTCGGTTGAAGAGATTGAAAGACAGCTTTATGATTATTTTAATGTTCCAGACAATATTATTGCTGAACTGAAAGCGAATGTTAGAAGAATGGACTAGAAATAGAGGAAACGTCGAATTCGGACATTGATTGGTCACAATCAATCGCTGAGTTAGACGGGTAACTCTATCGAAAATAAGGACTTTCAGATGATGAAATTGCCTTTATTGAAAGTAAAGTGCAGGAGATGGGGTAGTTTTTAAACCACCACAAAAAACAGTTGACTTTTGTGGTGGTTTTTCTTGTTTTTGTCCCTTTTATCTGCTATAATGACTTTAAAATAACAAATGAATTGGGGTGAATAGATGAATCAGACTAATGATTTTGACAAGGAAGTTATTGCTAAGTGTTTAGATGTAATGAGCTTTACTACTAGAAATCTTGAGCAGGATTTTAAAGCTGCTATCTCAGAAACAAGTCAAAATGGAATTTTTCAGAATGTTTGGGGACGAAGATCAGATATGCTACGAGACTTATTTAAAAATAGTAGTATTTGGAAAGTTTTGCATATCAAGAGGGGGATTTGGCAATTTGATCCGATACTAAATATTGAGACGGGTGAATTAATAGCATTCTTCTCAAAAAATAATTTTAGGACAATTCGTAATCAATATTTTAAAAAAGGAATTTCTACCCATTATTCTTTAAGTTTGCTCTTGAAAAATGAGGGGCTTTACCCTGAACAGGAAGTGAAACAGTTATCTCTTTTTGATACTGATAATTCTGAATTGAAAAGAAAAGAAGCAGATTTGACGAGGATGCTTGGAGAGGACTGTGATATAGTGACTAAGATTAGATTTTTGGTTGTTGATTATGTAGGTCAGGAGGCTGTAAGTGCTTCACTAGCAGACTACACCCCACAATTTTTATTGGTTAGTTCTGCAGATGTTTCGCAATTACTTCCAAGTTCGGTTGGTACAATTACAACTGAAGTTATACATGATGAGCAGGTTAATAATTCAGTTGATGAGCCTCAGCTTGTCACATTGAAATCCAAATTAAAAGGAATTTTATAATGGTTCAAGAATTTAATGGGGATAGACTACGAGAATCAAGATATTTTAGACAGTATTCAATTAGCCAATTGGCAGATAATATTGGAGTTTCTAAGCAAATGATTTCTAAATACGAAAAAAATTTATCGAAGCCGAGCTCAGAAGTATTGCAAAAAATAATTTTTGAATTAGGATTTCCATTGTCATATTATCAAACAAAAGATAAATTTTTGACTAGTGACTTTGGGACTTTTTATAGGAGTAAATTAACCTCCTCACAAGCAGAGAAGAAGTCCAGTGAGATGTTAAAAAAAGCATTGGCACTCTTGGCAAATTTTTTTGAAGATTATGTTGATTTCCCCAAATTAGCAGAATTTGAAAGCCGAGAAAATGCCTCGCCTGAGGAGGTGGCTAGTCAGATAAGAGAGAATTGGGGATTAGGTGACAAACCAATTTTCAGTGTTCTAAGGTTACTAGAAACACACGGTTTTCATATTGCAATAATTAATTCAAGGTCTGAAAAAGTAGATGCTTTTGGAAGTTTTGTTGAATTGAAAACAGGAGCAAATTCTGAACGGTACTACTGTATTTTAATTGATCAAGATAATAATAATTTTTTTAGACAACAGTTTAGCTTAGCTCATGAGTTAGGGCATTGGGCTTTGCATGCTCAAATAGTACATCCACAAGAATTATCCAATACTGAATATAGAAAAATGGAGCAAGAAGCTAATAGATTTGCTTCCAGTTTTCTGTTACCTGCCTCTGCCTTTTCTAAAGATATAAAAGGTCATGAAGAAGATCTTGGACATTATTTAAAATTGAAGTCAAAATGGAATGTGTCTATAGCTAGTATGGTCTACCGTGCCAAGGATTTAAATTTACTGACATCGGAACAATATACTCGCTTACAAAAAAGAATGAGTGCCAGAGGCTGGCGAAGAGAAGAACCTGAGGATGCAAGCGTTCCGGTGCCACGACCAATCCTTGCTAAACAAGCATATAAATTATTAACGGATGCTGGCTTATTTGAGAAGCAATCGATCGTACAGCGATTTAATCTAAAATACGGTTATCCTCTTCCTATAGAAATCCTCTCAGAGCTCATGGATATTCCAAGGGAGAGATTATTTCAAGATAGAAATAATATTGTTCAGTTAAAAGGTGGGACTTTATAAGCCCTAGATTTTAATTAACTCTTTTATTTGTTTAAGGAGCAACACATGAATCAAACCCTCTTCCACTACCAATTCTCTCCAGAAAGCCAATATCTAGATAGAAAATCAGCACGCAAGAAGCCTCAGGAATTGCTTAAGCACTTGATTGCTTTTGCAAATGCGGATGGCGGTCAACTGGTTATTGGTATTGAGGACGAGAAACAAGAAAATATTATCACTGGTTTCAAGGACGGCAGGGCTTATCCCATAGACGATTTCAAAAAGATTGACCGTGAGATGCGTGAGACTCCTTTGAGGAAATCCCTGTAATCAATCATAAGGGTGAAGAAGATTTCGTTTTAGTTATCTCTGTGGAATTGTCATCAAATCGTGTGATTGCAGCACCAAATGATGATGTTTATCTTCGTCAGGGTAATGAAACAGTCAAGTTGAGCTACGAGCAACGCACTCAGCTCAGCTATGACAAGGGACAACGTTTCTTTGAAGATGAAGTGGTGCCAGACGCCAGTCTGGAAGATATTGATGAATCTATCGTACAGGATTTCAAAAGTCACTTTGATTTATCAGAGCGCTCCACAGAGGCAATTCTCAAAGCTAGACGTTTTTTGGTTAATGGAAAATTGACTAAAGCCGCTATTTTGCTTTTTGGAAAGTATCCGTCAGCATTCTTTCCGCAAGCTCGTGTTCGCTTCCAGAGGTTTGATGGCACGGATATGGGTACAGGCAGTAGCTTTAATGTCATCAAAGAAGTGACTTTTGATGATGCTTTGCCAGTACTGATTATAAAAGTTCGAGATTTTATCCGTACTCAGTTGCGGGAATTTCAGTACTTAGACGATAATGGTCAATTTCAAATATTGCCTGAATATCCTGAGTTTGCTTGGTTTGAAGGTGTTGTCAATGCAGTAACTCACCGTGATTACTCTGTCTATGGAGATCACATTCGTGTACTCATGTTCGATGATCGCTTAGAGATTCACAGCCCAGGGAAATTACCCAATATCGTCACCGTTGACAATATCAAGCATGAACGTTTTTCAAGAAATCCTCGGATTGCGAGAACCCTGACTGAATTTGGTTGGGTTCGTGAAATGAACGAGGGTGTTAAGCGTATCTATTCTGAAATGGAATCAGCTTTTCTTCATGAACCTAAATATTCAGAGCCAGGTAATAAGGTAGTTCTAATCCTTGAAAATAACATTGTTAGTCGACATCTACGAACACGAGATAGCTTGGAAAAACAGTTTTTTGATTTTGGAACTCTAAATGCTGATGAACAAGCTATCGTTCACTACATGTATAATTCTGGTGATAAAATGACAACAGCAAAGGCGATTGAATTAACAGGAAGAAGTCGAGTATTTGTTGTTAAAATGTTACATCATCTTCGTGATTTAGAAATCATTACTTGGTTTGGATCAAGTAAAAATGACCGCAATCAATATTATCTTTTAGTTGATAAATGATTGCAGTCAGGATACTATTAGTAATAAAGAATACAGTAGAATACAATAGAACATAAAAGTGTTCTTCAACGAAAGGCTGATAATCACTTTTTAATTATAATTTTGTTATGTTTCCATCTTGCTTGAGGAATTGAATAATTGTTTTCTTTAAATCTTCAAAATCTCCTTGAAAGGTAGCAATTTCAACTGTCTTTTCAAGTCCATCCTGTAAGGAAAGATTGGATTGGTAACCATTCATTGCTAGAAACATATGCAAGGCAAGAACAGCAGTTCGTTTATTGGCATTATAAAAAGGATGTTTTTTAATCAAATTTATCCAGATAATAGCAGCTTTACTGTAGATATCTGGATAGAGAACTTTGCCGAAAATCTCTTGTTTAGGCTGTTCAACAATCATTCGAAGACTGTTTGGATCAGCAATGCCAACAGGTTCATTAGGAGAATATTTGCCAATAACCATGACATTGATTTTGATAATATCTTCAGCAGTTAGATATCTCATCTATCCACCAATTCTTTCAAAAGCTCATCGTATTGGTTCATGGCTTTTTCTAGTTCCTTATCAAAATCAAATTTTGGCTCAGCTTTACGAATGATGACGTTATTTCCTGAAGTGACAAATTCAATTTCTTCTCCAATTTCTGCTCCAAGAGTTTCTTTAATTTTATTGGGAATTGTAATGACAGTACTATTTCCTGTTTTTCTCAAGATAACATTCATGGTTCTACCTCCGTTTGTATATACATTATAAAATGAACTTACAAAAAAGTAAAGTGAATACACATTGTTTCTTAACTACATAAGCTCCGAAAACTAAATTTTTGGTAATCTATTGGTAATCCATGATTTTCAGGATTGATTTAGAAGTCTGTTTATTTAATGAAAAAGAGTTTTGAAAGCTTGATTTAATAGTCTTTTACAGAGATTTGGTTTTTGTCACCCAAAACCAGGTCTTAAGAAAGCTCGTAAAGCTAGCCAGTTCTCAAAACGTTAAGAACCAGCTACAATACAGCATTTACAACACTTCATGGTTCACACCATGGGGTGTTTT
>NZ_JBLOJT010000090.1:0-7541 GCF_047785745.1 Streptococcus pluranimalium
TGTTGAAAATCAACTAGCACCACGGGTAATCAAATATAAAAACGTAAAAATGGTATAATCTAAGTTATACTATTTTTATTTGGAGGCATTTATGTTTGCATGGCTTGGCCGTTTGGCTAAAGGTATTATTATTGCATTGGGATTTATCTTACCAGGTGTATCTGGTGGCGTATTGGCATCAATATTGGGACTCTACCAAAAAATTATTGCCTTTTTGGCTCACCCTACCCGTGATTTTCTAAAAAATATTCTCTTTTTCTTACCCGTTGGTATTGGAGGAATTTTTGGTATCGCTCTCTTTTCCGCGCCACTTGAGTGGCTGCTAGCTAACCATCAGGTTCCCACTCTTTGGGCTTTTACTGGTGCTATTGTCGGAACACTCCCAACTTTGTGGCAAGAAGCAACAGTTGAAGGACGACGCGACAACAAAGACTGGACTATTTTAATCATCACTTTCATCCTTTCAGGATTATTGCTTTTCTTCCTCAATGATTTAGTTGGTACTATTCCAGCAAGCTTTGCCAGCTTTATCTTAGCTGGTGCCCTTATCGCTCTAGGGATACTCGTTCCAGGCCTTAGTCCTTCTAACCTTCTCTTAATTATGGGACTTTATAGTCCTATGTTGACGGGCTTTAAACAGTTGAACCTAGCAGGCGTTTTTCTCCCGATTGCTATCGGTGGTGCTGTCACGATGATTCTCTTTTCAAAAGTGATGGATCATGCCCTTGAGAATCACCACTCTCGCGTTTACCACTTTATTTTAGGTCTAGTGACCTCAAGCACTCTCTTGATTATTTTGCCAAATCCTCGTTCAGCAGAAAGCATTTCCTACACAGGTGCAGGTCTGGGTACCTTCATCTTTTCTGTTATTTTATTGGTAGCTGGGATTGCTCTTGGCATTTGGATGAGCCGTCTTGAAGGAAAATACAAAAAATGAGTAAGAAATCTAGAATCAAAAAAACACTAGTTGATCAAATTCTCGATAAAGCTGGTATTGACCATGATAGTCTTGTCGTCAATGCCAAAACAAGTCAACTTCCAGAAGATATCAAGAGGGAAGATATTTTTAAAACACTGGCCTTAATTGGAGATAAAACTGGTCCAATCATTGGTATTATTCCCATCACAGAGCATTTATCTGAAAAGAAATTAGCCAAAATTTCTGGGAATAAAAAGGTACATATGATTCCCCAAAAGGATTTGCAAAAAACGACCGGCTATGTCCATGGCGCAAACAATCCTGTCGGTATTCGCCAGAAACACAATTTTCCTATTATTATTGATGAGATTGCTCTTGAAAAAGGAAGTATGGTTGTTTCAGGCGGTGAAATTGGTCGCTCGATTAGGGTCAACAGTCAAACTTTAGCTGATTTTGTTCAAGCAACATTTGCTGATATAAAGGAGTAATCATGTCATTTATTGGAAATTTTATTTGGTTTATCTTTGCTGGGCTTTGGTCTTTTATCTCGTGGTCTATTGTTGGAATCCTCCTTTGCGTAACCATCATCGGAACCCCTCTTGGTTTACAATGTTTTAAGATTGCCAGTTTTGGTCTTTTTCCATTTGGTAAACAAGTTATTATCTCTAGCAGTGGGACAAGTCTATTACTCAACATCATCTGGATGCTTCTATTTGGTTGGGAGCTAGCACTACTTCATTTAACATCAGCCTTCTTCCTTTGCATCACCATCATTGGTATTCCTTTTGCAAGGCAGAGTTTAAAACTCACACAAATCAGCCTTTTCCCCTTTGGCATTCGAGTTATTAAGGAGTAGCAATGAAACTCTATTTTGTACGACATGGTAAAACACAGTGGAATAAAGAAGGGCGTTTTCAAGGTGCTAATGGCGACTCTCCCTTATTGGAGGAATCCTACGAAACCATTACTAAATTAGGAAAACGTTTAGCTTCTGTTACTTTTGACAAAGTTTATTCAAGCGATTTAAAAAGAGCAGTGGATACTGCGCAACTAATCATGGTGCAAAATCAAGCACCAAAAGAGATTATTCAAACAAAAGCTTTACGAGAATGGAACCTTGGCAAACTCGAAGGTCAAAAAATTAGCTTAGTTCAATCTATCTACCCTTCTCAAATGGACGCTTTTCGCCATAACCTGGGAGTTTTTAAAGCACAGACTTTTGAAGCTGAGTCCGTTTACCAGGCAACTCACCGTTTGGCAACTTTCTTACAGGAAACTATTGATCAGCAACTAGAAAACATACTTCTCGTTGGACATGGAGCTCATCTAACAGCTTCCATCCGCAGTTTGCTTGGGTTTGAACCAGCCTTATTACGAGCAGAAGGTGGCTTAGACAATGCTAGTCTAACCATTTTAGAGACAGATGACCTTGAACATTATTCCTTAAAGGTTTGGAATGATACCAGTCACTATAACATCTAAAAAGTCTTAGGGAGATGGTACTGCACCCATAAAATGAGACATAAGAAAAACACTCCTGTTGAAAACTAGTAAACTAGAAACAGGAGTGTTTTGTTATGATCAAAAAAGCGTATTCGGTAGAAACTAAGTTAACCTGTATCGAAATGAAAAAGGCTGGAAAGTCTAACAAAGTTATCAAAGAGACTTTGGGAATCAAAAATAAGAGTCAAATCGACACTTGGATGACATGGTATGAGAAGGAAGAACGCCATCGATGCAACCAACCCGTAGGGAAACAGTACACATACGGCAAAGGGATGACGCAACTTTCTGAAGTAGAACAGTTGAGATTACAGGTGGATCTATTAAAAAAGTATCACAGCTTGATAAGAAAATCGACAAAGTAAGTCTTATCAAGCTTGTGGATGACTATAAGAAAATCTATCCAGTATCCTTTATTTTGGATTGTTTCGGTGTCAAACGCTCAACCTTCTACCGTTGGAAATCTGAGAGTGAGAAGCCTAAGGAGAGAGACGGTCTTGTAGAAAAAATCGAGCAACTTTGTACGGAATATCGGTTTATCTACGGTTATCGCACCATTACGCGATTACTAAAGAAAAGCCATGGTCTCTTGGTCAATCATAAGAAGGTTTACCGTATTATGAAAGAAAAGGGCTGGCTGTGTCGTACACGTCCTAAGAAGGCGCCCAATTTAGGAAAGCCATACTATGTGACAGATCATAAATTAAATCGCCATTTTCAAGTAAGTAAACCACTGGAGAAACTCGTCACAGACATCACTTATCTCTACTTTGGAAACTGTAAACGTTACTTATCCTCTATCATGGATTTGTATAACCGTGACATTGTGGCTTATACTATTTCAGGTTGCCAAGATACGGACTTTGTGTTGGAGACACTCAATCAGCTGGAATTGTCTCAAGGTGCAGTATTACACAAGCGACCAAGGCTCTGTTTACACCTCAAAGGCTTACTTTCAGGTTTGCACGGAAAAAGGCATCATCCGCTCCGTGTCCCGTAAAGGAACACCAGCAGATAATGCCTGTATCGAATGGTTCCATTCTGTCCTAAAGTCTGAAACCTTCTATCTCTATAACTGGAGAAACTTAACTAAGGAGAGTATAACAGATATTGTCAAAAATGACATCACATTTTATAATGAAACTAGAATTCAACAGCGATTAAACGACTTATCTCCTGTTCAATACAGAAAGTCGGTCGTATAAAAGTGTTTTTCTTGTGTCCCATTATTGGGATGCAGTGCCGATCTCCCAAAGACTTTTTAATTGGCATATTTCATGCGTAAAATTTTCTCTTGTTTAGCATCTAAACGAAGTAAAATAACAACTTTATCAATACTCATATTGCTTTCTAATAAGCGCTCAGCAGCCATCATTAAACCATTGTTAAGTCCCATTTCAAGAATCGGATTTTTCTTATCATTAATATCAAAGATAAACTTGTTATCAGGAAGGTCAAAAAGAACTTTCACAGCTCCATAAAGCTGCTCAAAGTTATCAATAGCCACGTCATAAACTGGCTTAGTACCTGCTTTCAAGCTACGCCCTCGGTGATTAAACCACATGGCATGCCAGCCACCATTTTTGGCACCCATAACATCATTATCATAAGAATCTCCAACATAAAGAGTTGTTGCAGGACTCATATCAAACTGCTCAGCAGCCAAGTTAAAGATTTCTTTTTCAGGTTTTTGGAAACCCGTAGCTTGACTTACAATGACACGTTTGGGATCAACATAGTCATATAGACCAAGCTTTTTCACCTTCTTCAATTGATGCTCCGTTGGTCCATTTGTAATGATTCCGATTGGTACATTCTTAGACTTTAAAAAATCAAGCGTCATACGCATTTCATCAAGCATGGTAATGTTTTCCAACTCATGCTCATAGATTTCTTGGAAATGATTGCCCTCTGCTTCATCAATCTCACGATAACCAAATTCTGCAAGCGTTTCTTTGCAACGCCAAAAACGGAAATGCTCTGTCGTCCATTCCCCAGCCATGACACGTGGAAAACCAATATCAGAATAGTGTCTAAAACGAATATAGGCTTGGTTCATCTGACTCATATCAAAATCAGGAAAACACTTCTCCATAGCCAGACGATATGGGGCTTGTTGGTCATAAATCGTATCATCGACGTCAAAAACAATTGCGGTTATCATGAATGCTACATCCCTTTGCTATTTTTTCAAACGTGACTATTATATCATTTTCTTTATTTTTTACCAAACCACATTCTAATAATAGTGAATTATCAAGGTTTTTGTGTTACAATAAAGTGATTATTTATTGGAGGATGTCATGTCTAAAGAACATATTGAAGCATTAAATGACCAGGAGATTGTCCGTCGTGAAAAAATGGCTGCCCTTGCTGAACAAGGAATCGACCCATTTGGTAAACGTTTCGAACGTACGGCAAATTCTGGCGAATTAAAAGAAAAATACGCTGATAAGAGCAAGGAAGACTTGCATGATCTAAATGAAACTGCTATCGTAGCTGGTCGTTTGATGACTAAGCGTGGTAAAGGTAAGGTTGGATTTGCCCACCTACAAGATCGTGAAGGTCAAATTCAGCTTTATGTTCGCAAAGATGCTGTCGGCGAAGACAATTACGAGATTTTCAAAAAAGCTGATTTGGGTGACTTCCTTGGAGTTGAAGGCGAAATCATGCGCACAGATATGGGAGAATTGTCAATCAAGGCAACTAAATTGACTCACCTTTCAAAAGCACTTCGCCCTCTTCCTGAAAAATTCCACGGATTAACAGACGTTGAAACGATTTACCGTAAACGCCACCTTGATTTGATTTCTAACCGTGAAAGTTTCGATCGCTTTGTGACACGCTCAAAAATCATTTCAGAAATGCGCCGTTACCTTGACGGTCTTGGCTTCCTTGAAGTCGAAACACCTGTTCTTCACAATGAAGCTGGTGGTGCTGCTGCTCGTCCATTTGTAACACACCACAATGCCCAAAATATCGACATGGTACTTCGTATCGCAACTGAATTGCACTTAAAACGCCTTATCGTTGGTGGTATGGAACGTGTTTACGAAATTGGACGCATCTTCCGTAATGAAGGAATGGATGCAACTCACAACCCAGAGTTCACTTCTATCGAAGTTTACCAAGCCTACGCTGACTACCAGGACATCATGGACTTGACAGAAGGTATCATCCAACATGTTACCAAAGCTGTTAAAGGGGATGAGCCAGTCGTTTATCAAGAAACTGAAATCAAGATCAACGAGGCATTCAAACGTGTCCACATGGTTGATGCTGTTAAGGAAATCACTGGAGTTGACTTCTGGCAGGAAATGACATTGGAAGAAGCTATCGCAGCTGCCAAAGAGAAAAATGTACCGCTTGAAAAACACTTCACTTCTGTTGGTCACATTATCAATGCCTTCTTTGAAGAATTTGTTGAAAAGACGCTTATCCAACCAACATTTGTCTACGGACATCCTGTTGAAGTGTCACCACTTGCTAAGAAAAATGATGAGGATTCTCGCTTTACAGACCGCTTTGAGCTCTTTATCATGACAAAAGAATACGGTAATGCCTTCACTGAATTGAACGATCCAATCGATCAATTGTCACGTTTTGAAGATCAAGCCAAAGCCAAAGAACTCGGTGACGATGAAGCAACTGGTATCGACTACGACTACGTTGAAGCCCTCGAATACGGTATGCCACCAACAGGTGGACTCGGTATCGGAATCGACCGCCTCTGCATGCTCTTGACAGATACCACAACTATTCGTGATGTACTCTTGTTCCCTACGATGAAATAATTGTATTTGGAACTCTTGAAAACAAATCTACTTTGTTTAAAGTTCTAGTATATTGATGGATTACTTTATCTTAAGAGAAATCAAATTTCTAAGACTTACTTGCCATTACCTTAAATTCCTTCTTCGATCAGATGATTTTCCTTTCTCACAATCATCAAACATGTTACACTAGTTGTATCATCTATAAGGAGTCGTCATCATGTCTAGAAAATATCTTGCTTATTTATCTGCTACTATTTTTATCTTATATGGTATCTTTGCTAGCAAATGGTTATTTGTCTTTCTTGGTGCTGTTTTCATCATTATTGGAATTGCAGATCGGCTACAAGATAAAAACAAGATTGGTAAATAGAACCAATCTTGTTTTTTACTTTTTAAATTCCTCAACCAGAACTTGAAATTCTTCATTGGTTAATGTGATGCCTTTTCCCATTTTAGAATGGTCCGGACTCCACGTTCTAATATCAAACTTGGGTTCTGCTCCATTAAAGCTGACACGGTTCAACTCTTTTGTCCATCCTTTATCATTTTCAGATAAAACTAAAAGTTTTTCAACGATTTCAAATGTAAATTCTGCCATAAAGACCTCCTTACTTATCTATTCGATATTATAAGACCATTATACCATGATTTTTCCTAAATCCAGGTCGAAATTTTAGTATTTAAATACCAAAACAGAAGGTGATGTATTTTGTCATAGTATCTAAATACTAAAACATGCTTTTTATTTTAAAAAATTAGTGACAAACTCCTTTTATTATGGTACTATGATATGGAATCAAACCTAGGAGTTGTTATGGCAAGTCAATTGAATAAAAAAACTCTGCCAGATGGGCAACGTCATAAAGAGCCAGAGTTAGAAAACGAATATCAAAGTTATCATGACTTTGATCATAATAACATCAAGCTTAGAGAATTAGCTTTTTTGGGACAAATTGCAATTTTCTCGATTTTTACTGTACTGACAGCATTTGTTCTTTTGAGCTTCAACTTTGGACCTTATCTGGCTTTTCCAATTGCTATGTTAGTTGCCACTGCTCTAACATCAATTGTATATCAAGTGATTATTACATTTTTAAAAAAATAGTACTTTACAACTTTCATGTAAGGTACTATTTTATTTTTTGTAGACCAAATTGTAAAATTAAGCTATACAGAAAAAGCCATCTATGTTAGGCCATCGATAAGAATACAGTCCGGATCAAAGCTAACCGAAATATTATAAATACCTCTAGCCAAAGAAGCATACATTTTTTCGACCAATTCACTAGCTAATTCATCACATTTGTCTGCTAAATCAAAAATCTCTGGTGTTGATAAGTTAG
>NZ_JBLOJT010000091.1:0-7394 GCF_047785745.1 Streptococcus pluranimalium
GTTATATGCTTAAGCTTCTTCATCATTAGAGTAGTCGATAACAATATCGTCTACTTCTGCAGCATGTTTGACATCATCATTACCATCAACAACCTTATCATCTTCAAGGTCCCAATCTGCAACTTGATTCATCTTTTGAACAGCCTTTTCTTTTACCAAGTTAGCTTTTTCTTTGACTTGTTCAAGCACATCCTCAGGAGTCAATTCTCCTTTTTCATACTTAGCCTTATAGTCATTGAATTTTTCAACGGCTAAGTCTTTGTAACTATTGGCTTTATCTTTAGCATATTGAGTGTATTCCTCAGGATTTTCTTTGTAGTCAGTGATAAAATCACTGGCTTTTTCTTTAGCCTCTTTACCCTTGGCTGTACTAAAGAAATATGCTGCTGCACCAACCGTTGCGCCAATGAGTAATGATTTTCCTAATTTGACCATATTCTTTTCCTCCTAGACAATGACTTATTTATTCTTCTTTTTAAATAATTTTGCACCGACTTTACCAGTGACATATGATTTTCCAACTGTCCCCAAGACACTCCCTACACCATTGGTTTTCTGACCAATATGACGAGCTTTGACATTTAAATCAGAAACACTTTCTGACAAATCTGCAATTGCGACAAAAAGTGGATCAATCGTCGATACTTTGCCATTGACATCTTCTACTAAAACATTTGCTTTGGCTAAAATTTCATTGGTTTGAAAGAGAGTTACATTGACATCACTCGTCAGTACCTTAATGGTTTCTTGGGCTTCATCAATGGTTCCTGCAACTTTTTTCAGTACCATAATCAAGTAAACAACTAAGGCAACAAATGCCAGTGCAATGATTAATACTGAAATTCCTATTAAGTTCATGTTTTTCTCCTATTGTTAATTTACGTTTTTGAGATAAAATGGGGTATCAGAACGACGTCTGCGGTAGATAAAGAGGACTAGTCCGATGATAACCAAGAGTGCTGACAACCATTGTGAGACCCTTAATCCTGCTAACATAAGACTATCTGTTCGCAATCCTTCAATAACAAAACGTCCACACCCATACCAGACCAAATAAAAGAGACTTGGTTCACCCTTTTTGAGCAGTTTTGATTTGTGGCGTAAGCTGACAATCACAATGAAACCAATAAGATTCCAAAGCGACTCATATAAGAAAGTTGGTGTTCGATAGGCACCATCAATATACATCTGGTTTTTAATAAAATCTGGAAGATAGTTTAAGTGCTGGACAGTTTTACCAAAAGCTTCTTGATTGAAAAAATTACCCCAACGTCCCAAACTTTGGGCAATCATAACACCCGGTGCTGCAATGTCCATAAAGTCCACTGTATCAATAAAATGATGCCTTGTGAAAAAATAAAGAACTATAGCACCAGCTATCAAACCACCATATATAGCAATCCCACCATTCCAAATAGCAAAGATTTCAGCAAGATGGTCTTTATAGTATGACCATTCGAAAATAACATAGTAAAGACGCGCTCCAATAATGGCCATGGGAAAGGCGAGAAGAATAAAATCAAGAACTAAATCAGGATTAATCCTTTTTCGAGGAGCTTCTCTCATAGCAAGATAAACAGCCAAAATCAATCCTGTGACGATACACAAAGCATACCAACGAATCTCAAGAGGTCCCAACTTAAAGGCTATAGGATCAATCATTTGCTGCCTCATTTCTAGAAATAAGTTTGGTCAAACGATCCTCAAATGTCTTCGTTGCGTCAAATCCCATTAATTTTGCACGATGATTCATCGCGGCTGCTTCAATCACAACTGAGACATTTCGACCAGTTTTAACAGGGATACGAACGCAAGGCACCTTCACACCTGAAAATTCAACTTCTTCATTACCATTACCTAGTCGATCAAAAAGCTTATCGGCTCCAAAGTTCTCAAGATAAATGGCCAACTGAACTTGTGAAGAATCCTTAACAGCACTAGCGCCGTACAAACTCATGATATCAATAATCCCAACACCACGAATTTCTAAAAGATGACGCAGGATTTCTGCTGGTTCTCCCCATAGAGTCTCCTCGTCCTTGGCATAGACATCAACGCGGTCATCAGCAACCAGACGGTGCCCACGTTTGACAAGCTCTAGTCCAGTCTCACTTTTACCAATACCAGAATCTCCTTGAATCAAGACACCCATACCATAGATATCCATAAGCACCCCATGAACACTGGTACGATCAGCTAAACAGGAATCTAGATACCAAGAGATTTCACCAGATAAACGGCTGGTTGGCACATCACTTGAGAGAACAGCAACACCGTTTTTAGTAGCTGCCTGAATGATCTCTTCTTGAATCTCCAGACCACGAGAAACAATAATGGCAGGTGTTTGAGGTTTTAACATTTCACTTAAAACCTGAAAACGGTTATGTGCCGTCATGGCATTTAAGTATGACCACTCCTTCATCCCTACTAGTTGAACTCGCTCGGGTGCATAGTAATCAAAATAACCTGTCATTTCAAGACCAGGTCTTAAAATATCTGACGTTGTTATTTTTTTAGCTAGCAATGTGTCATCGCCATAGATAATATCGCACTTGATTTTATCTACCAGCAGTTGGACTGTAACAGACATAAGGTCTCCTTACCTAAAGATTTATTTCAGCATATTATATCATATTTTCAGAAAAAAAGTAAGCGCTAACCAAATTACAGAAACAGAAGGCAGTCCCTACCTTTATACTTCTTGTTCAAATCCTTACCTAGCCTTTCAACAGCAACAATCTTTAAGCATGAGCCAAAAGTGACATCTTCTTAAATATTTTTCTGACTAGAAATAATTTCTAGTAGTCACCAAAACCACCCATCATTATCAGAATCTACTGGTCTAGCATTTTTTCGATGACGTTTTCCTCCGCCAAAACGCTCTCTTTCGACATCCTCTTTATAAGGGAGAAAGATTGCTAAAACCACATAAATAATAAGTGGAAATTGGGCAAAGAGACACGCTACTATAAATAGAGCTCTTACCAAATTAAGATCCCAATTAAATTTATCTGATAGACCAGCGAGTACACCAGCAAACATACGCCCGCGTTTTAAACGATAAAATTGATCCCCCATCCTATTCTCCTTTCGACCATCATTATGGTCTTATATTTTCGTACTATCATTATACCCAAAGCTATATAAAAACAAATCAGACTTACGACTGATTTGCATTTTTTTCATAACTTAACATTCCTTGACACTTGCCACATCGATATTTCTTGAGGTCAATCCGTCGTCTGCGTGGATAGACTTGTCCACAATTTTGACAATAATAAGTATGTTTAAGACTGGTTTCTTGAAGTTTAGGGGCATAGCGAATACCACCAACTTGTTTTAACAAGGCTTTAAAGTCAGCATCTTGATGTTTGTAACCTTTCCCCTGAAAATAGAGGTGATAATGGCAAAGTTCGTGTCGAACAATCTGGCGGAAAACAGCTTCTCCATAAACTTCCAAGTGTTTAGGATTAAAATCCAAATGACCATCATTTGGGAAAAATCGCCCACCCGTTGTTCTCAAACGCTTGTTCCAGTGAGCATGGTGCCTAAATGCCCAACCAAAGTCTTCCAGAGATACCTGTTTAACATAATCAGTTAGCATCGCGAGGATCTACCAAGGAAAGGTTAATTTTTCCACGATCAAAGTCTAATTTTGATACCCAAACGGTCACAATATCGCCAACTGAAACGACTTGACTCGGGTGTTTGACAAAAGTCTTGGACATTTGGGAGATGTGGATAAGCCCATCGTCATGTAGTCCAATATCCACAAAAGCACCAAAATCCACAACATTACGCACCGTTCCCTCAAGTTTTTGACCAATCGTTAAATCTTTGATGTCAAGCACATCCTGGCGAAGAACTGGTGCTTCAAAATCATCTCGAAGGTCACGCCCAGGTTTAAGGAGATCTTGAATAATATCTTTCAGTGTTTCTTGTCCAAGCTCTAATTGCTCAGCTGTTTTAGCGATATTAAGGGATTGTAGCTTAGACTTAGCAGTTCCATCCAAATCCTTTATATCAAGCTGTTTGAAAAGCTCTTTAACGGCTGCATAGCTTTCTGGGTGAACACCTGTATTATCAAGGACATTTTTAGCGTTAGGAATGCGAAGAAAGCCTGCTGCCTGTTCAAACGCTTTGGCACCAAGACGTGGCACTTTTTTGATCTCTGCCCGAGATTTAATAGCCCCATTTTCTTCACGATATTTAACAATGTTCTCAGAAATCGTTTTATTCAGTCCTGAGACATGGGACAAAAGCGATGGACTGGCTGTATTGACATTGACACCAACTTGGTTAACCACTGTATCTACAACGAAATCAAGGTTTTCAGCCAATTTCTTTTGGCTGACATCATGCTGATACTGACCAACGCCAATAGACTTGGGATCAATTTTCACCAATTCTGCCAAGGGATCTTGCAGGCGACGAGCGATAGAAATAGCTGAGCGTTTTTCAACCGTTAAATCAGGAAATTCCTGACGTGCTAATTCTGAAGCTGAATACACAGAAGCTCCAGATTCATTAACAATGACATAAGAGACCTGTGGAAAATCTTTAAGAACTTCTGCAACGAAGGCTTCGCTTTCGCGACTAGCCGTTCCATTCCCGATAGCGATAATTTCAATCTGATAAGTTTGGATAAGCTCTGCCAATTCTTTCTTAGCCATTTCGATTTTTGCCTGACCTGCTGGTGGCACTGGGTAGATGACGTGGGTCGTCATCAATTTTCCAGTTTGGTCAACAATAGCCAACTTAGCTCCTGTACGAAAGGCTGGGTCAAAACCGAGAACCATTTTTCCTTTTAGGGGTGACACTAAGAGAAGGTTACGGAGATTTTCTGAGAAGAGACTAATAGCACCATCTTCAGCACTCTCAGTTAATTCTGTTCGAATACGGCGTTCCATAGCTGGAACGATTTTTTTCTTGCAGGCTTCTTGAACAATCTTATGGATATAGTCATTCTTCTCTTTGAAGCGAGCTTCATAAAAGCGCAGCATTTTTTCCAAATTATGCTCAAAGGCAACTTTTAAAACACCCAATTTTTCCCCACGGTTAAGGGCTAATACACGATAACCCTGGATTTTTGCTACCGCTTCTTCAAAATCATAATAAATTTGGAAAACTTGTTTGTCATCTGCCTCTTGGTCTTTGAGTTGAGAGCTTACAAGACTATTAGCCCAAATCTCATTATAAGTCCAAGAACGTAACTTGCTGTCATCAGACAAGGCTTCAATAAGAATATCGCAGGCTCCTGATAAAGCTTTCTCTGCTGTTTCAAACCTTTCCGTAATAAAGGCTTCTGCCTCTTTTTCAAGATTTGGAATATTTTGTAGAATGAAACGTGCTAACGGGAACAAGCCTGCTTCACGCGCCACAGTTGCTTTAGTACGACGTTTTTCTTTATAAGGTAAATAGAGTTCTTCAACATCCGCTAATTTTTCAGCTGATTCAATAGATTGACGGAGTTGATCGGTGAGCTTGCCTTGCTCTTCAATTTTTGAGAGAACTGTTTCCTTTCGTTCAGAAAGAGCTGACAATGATTTATCCAAATCGATAATAGCCTTGATTTGAACTTCATCCAGATTACCCGTTTTTTCTTTACGGTAACGAGCGATGAAGGGAATAGTATTACCTTCTGCCGTTAAAGACAAGACTTGCTCGATTTGCTGACTGCTTAATCCCAATTCTTGGGTTATTTTACTAATATTTTGATTTTCCATAACCTATTTATTATAGCTTAAATAGAAACAATTTTCTATATGAAAAAAGAAGGCTTCTGCCCTCTTTTCATAATCTTACGATGTTGATTTATCGAATTGTTGCCAGAGCAATCCAACAACTAATCCGATAAAGGCTGGAAGAATCCATCCCATACCAAGTTCGAACAATGGCAATACTTTTGCTGCGAAGCCGATTAGCCCTTGAACTGGTGCTAAATCATGGATAAGTGCTGGTGTAGCGTTTAATCCATCTATGATAGCTGCCAATAAGGTAAAGGTCATAACAGAACGGTAAACCTTTGTTGATAAGGGTAACCAGGCTGATGCAAGTCCTAATAAGACTAATACAATCGCTAAAGGATAGATGAACATAAGTACTGGAATTGAAAGTTGAATAATTTGTGTCAAACCGACATTAGCAATAATAGCTGGCAAGATTGAAAAGACGATCAAATAGAAACCATATGACTTACTTGGAAACAGTTCATTGAAAGCTTCTGAGCAAGCTGTTGTCAAACCAATACAAGTTTTGAAGCAACCAAGAAAAACAATCAAGGCTAAAATAATGCTACCAAAAGTCCCAAGATAATGAGCTGTAATCTGCCCGAGTGCAATACCACCATTTTCACTGATTTCGAAACCACCGAGACTTGTTGCCCCTGCATAAGCAAGCAAAGTATAGATGACTCCCATCAGTCCCATAGCAATCAAACCAGATTTTGTCATCTCCACAGCTAGTGATTTAGGTTGCGTAACCCCTTTTTGTTTTAGTGCGGTAATCACCACAATACCATACGCTAAGCCAGCTAAAACATCTAAGGTGTTGTACCCTTCAAGAAAGCCTTTCATGAAAGGTGCTGCTTGATAAGCTTCAACAACAGCTGCTTCACTAACTGGAGCTAAAGGATTGATAATCACAAGAAGAAGAACAAGCCCAAGAACAAACAAGAACGCTGGGTTAATATATTTACCAATGATATCAATTAATTTTCCTGGCTTCTTAGAGAGGGCATACGATAGACCAAAGAAAATAAGGGAATATATAGCCAACATTGGTGCCTTCATCGCATCACTAAGATAGGGTGCAAAGGCAATTTCAAATGACGTTGTCGCCAAACGTGGCATGGCAAAGAATGGACCAATCACCAAATACAAGGCTACTGTAAAGAAATAGGCGAATGGTTTGGTCACACGACTGGCTAAATGAAAAAGTCCTTTTCCTCCAGAGAGTCCAATAGACATAATACTAAGAAATGGAAAACCGATAGCTGTTAATAAAAAACCAAGGTTAGCTGACCAGATATTTGCCCCTGCTTCTTGCCCCATATGCACTGGGAAAATCAGATTACCAGCTCCGAAGATAATACCAAAAAGCATTGAGCCAATAAAGAATGAGTCTTTACGTGATAAGGTTTGTTTCACATGAGTTCCTCCTAAATAAAAAGTGTGCTTATTATATCACGAAAACAAAGCGGAAAACAAGGACTATTTCTCAAAAAATGCCAATTTTCAAAATTTTCGACCAAAAGGAAAATCGCTTGCGCGACTTTTCCTTTGTCTTAATTAAGTTTGACTAGTTCTCCTGTTTCCAAATAGACCAAACGTTCGCAAATATTAGCGACATAATCGCCAAAGCGCTCCAGATGATTAAGGATGGCCAAGTACTCT
>NZ_JBLOJT010000092.1:0-7264 GCF_047785745.1 Streptococcus pluranimalium
CCCCTTTTTTGTTTCGTCTAAGAAATCTAAAATGAGCTAGATGTAAACTAGCACATTTTTAGTATTAATAATTTGTTGGTCTTAAAACACCTTTGATAGGTTGAGAAGGTCCTTCGCTAAGAACAACTCTGATAATCTCTTTGGCTTCTTCATCAGAGCATGGAAGCAAAGGTAAGCGTAAAGGTCCAACATCAAAACCTTGATGGTTAAGAACAGCTTTAACTGGTGCTGGACTAGCCACAGAAAAGAGAGCATTTACTTTGGGAATAAAGCGACGTTGGATTTTTGCTGCTTTTTTGATATCATTTTGGTCAATAGCTTCCAACATCTCGTGCATTTCATCACCATTTGTGTGAGATGCAACTGAAATAACACCATCAGCTCCTAACGCTAAGGCATGGAAGGCTTCTCCATCCTCCCCTGTGTAAATCAAGAAATCTTCTGGAGATTGCTCAACCAAATAGGCTATATTTTCTAGACTTGTACACTCTTTAACACCAATGATATTAGGATGTTGAGCAAGACGAAGCATCGTCTCAGGTTCAAGTGTTACGACAACACGGCCTGGAATATTGTAGATGATGATTGGCAAATCACTAGCATCTGCAATGGCTGTAAAATGATGGTAAAGACCTTCTTGTGTTGGTTTATTATAATAAGGAACGATAGCTAACCCAGCTGCAAATCCACCAAATTCAGCAACTTCTTTTGCGAATTCAACAGAATCTCGGGTATCATTAGTCCCGATACCTGCAATCAATGGTACACGTCCTTTAACAATTTTTTGCACAGCTGCGAACAACTCCAACTCTTCTTCATGAGTTAGCGTAGGGCTTTCAGCGGTTGTACCAGCCAATAAGATACCATCTGTATGATGCTCTAATAAGTGCTCCACTAACTTAGAGAGTACCTCATAGTTAATAGAACCATCAGGCTTGAATGGTGTGACCATCGCAGTAATTACTTTAGCGTTTCGTAGTTGTTCAATAGACATTTTTTCCCTCTCTTTGACATAGAAATCCAAAATAGTCACCATTAAAATAGTTTGCTATTCAGGATTTTGAACTTACTGAGATAAACTGATAAATCCTAAAAGTTTGTCATAGTTAGAACGTTTTTTATTTCAATTCAAATTTGAGGTCATCAGTTGCACGAACAAGGCCTTTTTTATGAAGTGTTTCAGCGATCTGGACAGAATTCCAAGCAGCTCCTTTGAGAAGGTTATCTGAAACCACCCACATATGAATCCCATTTTCTTGGTCTAAATCTTTACGGATTCGACCGACAAAAGTATCACGACTGCCAACTGCCTTGACTGCTTGAGGGTAAATTTGATTAGTGACATCATCTTCTAAAACAGCACCTGGGAAATTAGCAATAGCTTCTTTGACTTCAGAAATAGGGGCTACTTTTGAAGTTTCAATATAGACTGACTCAGAATGAGCTGACAAAACTGGAATACGAACACAGGTTGCAGAAACTGCAATACGATCATCTTCCATAATCTTTTTCGTTTCCTTAGTCATTTTCATCTCTTCATAAGTGTAATCATTATCGGTAAAGACGTCGATTTGTGGAAGAGCGTTGAAAGCGATTGGGTAGTGCTTTTTATCTCCGCCAGAAGGAAGAATATCTGCTGTCACATCCTTAGGATTAATACCATCGTTTAAAACTTGACGTAATTGATTTTCAGTTTCATTGATAGCTGATTGTCCTGCTCCTGAAACAGCTTGGTAAGTTGAAATGATGATACGATCTAACCCCCATTTTTGGCGAATAGGCTCCAATGCGACCATCATTTGAATGGTTGAACAGTTAGGGCAGGCAATGATACCATTATGATTTTCCATAGCGTGTGCATTAACTTCAGGAACAACCAAGGGAACATCTGGATTCTGTCTAAAGTAAGAAGTGTTGTCAACAACAACTGCTCCTGCTTTAACAGCGTATGGTGCAAATTTAGCAGAAGTTGATCCACCTGCTGAAAAGAGGGCGATATCGACACCGTCAAAAGAATCTTCAGTCGTTAACTCTACAGTTACATCTTGTCTCTTAAATTGAAGCACCTTGCCTGCTGAACGACTAGATGAGAGGTAGCGAACCTTTTCGATTGGTAATGTTGATTCTTCTAACATCTTGATCATTTGTGTTCCGACAGCACCTGTGGCACCTACAACTGCAACTGTATATCCCATAGTAAACTCCTTTTTCTTTTTTAGAAAACTATCGTCCTAATTTTCTAAAAATTTCTTAGTTTTCATTATACTATTTTTTAGCTAAATTGCAATGTTTGGTATACGAAAAAATCCCCTGTCAAAAGACAGAGGATGAGGGCACTTTTTCAAGTGAGGTAAGAAGGTTCACACAACTTACCAAGGTCGGCTTCCTGCCTTAATGACCTCCCAGCGCAATAGTGGTTTAAAACCACAATCGACTCATCGCATGACTTTATCATACCATGGTTTTTGAGAGATTACAAGAGGGGGGCAATTGTTTTTAGTAAATAACTGCTGATTTTGCGTAGTGGGGGTCTTGATTTTAAACTGAGGTAGGTTACGTGCTGACATTTTTTTAAGGTTTCTTGGAAATCTTCTTCGACATCTTCGACAGCCTCTGAACCGTACATGTAAACACCACACTCAAAATGATGGTATAGGCTTCTATAGTCAAGATTAACTGTCCCTACGGTTGCTTTAATCCCATCGCTGACAAAGGCTTTAGAATGGACAAAACCAGGTGAATAACGATAAATAGAGACGCCAGCATCAATCAATTCTTTAAAATAGGTCTCAGCCAAGATAAAGGCATAGGGTTTATCGGGAATTCCGGGCATAATGATGGACACTTCTACTCCTCTTTCTGCCGCAAAGGTGAGGGCGTGCATCATTTCACTATCAATCACAAGATAAGGTGTCATGATATGAACGTAGTCTTTGGCATTGTTTAGGATATCGATATAGACATTTTCAGCGATATGATGGTAGTTCATCGGAGAGTTTCCGTATGGTGCAACATAGCCAGTTGCCTCAACACTTAAAGGATAATCTAGCATGAAATTGCCAAATTCGTCTTCATTATTCGTTGTTGACCACATGGTTAAAAAGAGCGCTTTGAAGGTTTGAACGGCCTGTCCTTCGATTTTGATGGCATTATCCTTCCAACGACCAAAACGATCGATCTGATTGATGTATTCATCCGCTAAGTTAACACCGCCAGTAAAGGCAACTTGTCCATCAATAACAGTGATTTTCCGGTGATAACGATAGTTATAATAGGTTGATAAAAATGGTCTTATAGGAGCAAAAGCACGGGCATCAATACCTAAATTCTTCATCCGATCTGTATAATCATAACTAAGGGTACTCAACTCCACCATCCCATCATAAAGCACTCGGACATCCACGCCTTCTTTAACTTTTTGTTCTAAAATAGTTAAGATTTCACCCCACATGACTCCTTCATCAATAATGAAATATTCTAGAAAAATATAGGATTTAGCTTTCAGTAAAGCCTCCTTGAAAGCTGGGAAAAAGTCATCACCCCAAGCATAATAAGTCAATCGGCTATCCGCATAGATTGGAAAATGACCAGGACTTTTATTGAGATAGGTCACTAATTGATAAGTATGGGGGTGGTTTTCTTTGATAGTCGCTAACAATTCAGCATCTTGATTGAGGTGCTTTCCTGCTTCATTGGTATATTGGATTACTTTGTGCTTTAAATCTCTAACACCAAAGTCCGTTTTAGTATAAAGAAAAAAGAAAGAGCCAAAAATAGGAAAGAGCATCATTAACATGAGCCAAGTATTTTTAGAAACAGCATCCATCTTGCTATTAAAAAGATAAATAACAACTAAAGCACCGATAAGATGCTCTAAATAGACAACTCTTAAGGGTAAACGATTGAACCACAGAAAACCAAGACCGATGAACAGGACTTCTAAGAGGATAGCTAAAAGAATGATAGCTCCCCGACTGAATATGACGCGATTCAGGCTTGAATGATTTTTGGGTAATAAGCGGGTAATGGGGATTCTATTACTAGAACGAGGTTTAGCCATGATATCTCCTTTGCCAGATAGATATCTCCTATTATAACAAAAAGAGAGCCAGTTATAACCCTTTTTACACATAAGGCTATAATTGGCTCCTTATCTCTTTGCATAAGAATTGTTGTACTAAAATACCAAATATAACTCTAATGCCTTTACATCAATGGGGCTATTGTTTTAGCGAGAGTACCAATTGCTTTATTGACGAATGGACGATTATTCACTTCCTCTAAACTAACCAAGTGGCTTTGAAGAAGTGTTGCTTGAAAGTCATTTTCAATTTGAGGGATACATGACACTTGGTACAAGTAGGTTGCACACTCAAAATGATGGTATAAGCTACGATAATCCAAGTTAATCGTTCCTACAACTGCCTTTTGACGATCACTGACAAAGACTTTGGCATGGATAAAACCTGGCGTATATTCATAAATCTTCACACCTGCTTTAATCAAGGTAGCATAGTAGGTCTTAGCAAGAGCATTTGCAAGTTTCTTATCTGCAATTCCTGGCATAATAATTTTGACATCTACACCACGTTGCGCTGCAAATTTTAAAGCATGAGCTAGCTCACCGTCAAGAATCAGATAGGGAGTCATGATATGAACGTAGTCTCTGGCTTGATTTAAAATATCAATATAAACATTTTCACCGATTTTATCATCATCTAGAGGTGAATCTCCATAAGGAATGATAAATCCATTATTAGGACGGTGTTCGTGTAGAGCTAGATATGGCTCTACTTCTACTTCTTCTTGATTAGCATGCCACATTTGTAGAAACAAAATGGTGAAGGTATCTACAGCACGCCCTTTTAACATGATAGCTGTATCTTTCCAATGACCGAAACGTTGGATTTGGTTAATGTATTCATCAGCTAGATTAATGCCACCTGTAAAAGCAACTTTGCCATCAATAACTAAAATTTTACGATGATCTCGATAGTTATAATAGGTCGAAATAAATGGTGATAATGGCGCAAAAGCTTTAGCTTTGATACCAAGTTTTTCTAAACGTTTGGTGTAATCAAAACTAAGTGTTGAAAATTCAATCATGCCATCATACATCACTCGAACCTCAACCCCTTCGGCTACTTTTTCTTCCAAAATAGCTAGAATCTCTCCCCACATGAGTCCTTCACCGATGATGAAGTATTCTAGGAAAATGTACTTTTTAGCCTTACGAAGTTCTTCTTTGAGAACCTTGAATTTTTCTTCTCCCGAACTAAAATAAGTCACATCAGTCTGGCGATAAACAGGGAAATGTCCACTTGAATTTTCCAAATAAGAAACTAAATTATAATTGTTTGAATGACGATTTTTCAATTCCAAAACAGCTTCTGCATCTTGGATCAGGTAAGGTTGTGTCGCATCAATCGTTCGTTGAATGCCAGCTCGCATTGCCTTAAATCCAAAATCTTGTTTTGTATAAAGTAGAAATAAACTACCTATTAATGGGAAAGGTACCAAAATTAATAACCAAGTGATAACAGCTGTCGAATCCATATCACTATTAATAAGATATAAGACAGTCAAGATGGCCAGGGTAATTTCAAAAATTTCAAACTGAATTTTATAGGTTTGAAACCAGTGATAAGAAGCGACAAAAAAAAGAATCTGTAAAATCAACAAAATGGCAATAACTGTTGTTCGACTAAAGATTCCTCTAAAAAAGCCTCGTTTTCCACGATCTAGTAAAGTGATTACTTTCTTTTTTTCGTAAATATTTCTATCCTCTCAATCTAGATATAACTATAGAATATTATAGCAAAAAATAGATAGAAAGAAATTGTAAATTGATTACTTTTCCACTTTTTTCTGCAAAAGAATCGTTCAGAAATTTTAACACTCTAGTAATCACTTAGTCTCTCTTGAGCAGTAATCGCTAGATTGTTATGATTTATCCTCCACTCGTTTTTGCATCCAAATCATATCATGCCATTTATCAAACTTATAACCAATTTTAGTAAAGTGGGCGACCTTTTCATAACCACGATTTTGATGAAAGGCAATACTAGCATCATTAGGATAGGTGATACAAGCTAAAAAGTTCTTCATGCCCATATCTGTCAGCTCTTTTTCTAAAGCATCATACAACTTTGTGCCAACCTGCTTACCACGAGCCTTCTCAGCGACATAAATCGATACCTCACAAGACCAGTTATAAGCTGCGCGATCTTTGTAGGTACTAGCATAAGCATATCCTAAAATGTTACCATCCTCTTGGTAGACGAGATAAGGGAATTTTAGCAAGGTTTGCTTCATTCGATTTTCAAAATCAGCAAGACTGGGAACAGTATATTCAAAGGTAATGGCTGTTTTTTCAACATAAGGAGCATAAATAGCTAATAGTTCATTAATGTCAGCAATTGTTGCACTTCTAATCATTACAATTCGTCTCCTTTATTAAGTAATCTGATTTTAAAATAGAAAAGATAGAAATGTCAACCAGACCACGGTTATTGATAGAAGATTGTCTAAGCTTACCCTCATATGCCATCCCTGCTTTTTTCATGACTTGTCCAGATGCAGGATTTTCCGTATCAAAAACAGCTTGAATGCGGTTGACCTCAGTTTCTGTAAATAAGGCTGAGATAACAGCTTTTAGAGATTCAGTCATATAGCCTTGACCCCAAAAAGCTTTTCCCAGGATATAGCCAATTTCTGCTGTTTGAGTTTTTTCGTCGTAATCAACGATAGAAATATTGCCGATTAACTCTTGCTTCGTTTTGTCAACAATAGCCCAGTGATAATAACCAGGGCGCTCGTCATTTATCCAAGAAGTGATGATGGACTTAGTGATTTCTTGGTTATCGTGTGCAGGCCAAGTCACATAAGTGACATTATCTTGATGACTAGCCCAATTATCAAACATAGCTTGATAGTCATTGATAACAAAGGGCCTTAAAGTGAGACGTTGGGTTTCAATGATATCTAGTGACATAAACTACTCCTTTCAAATACTTTTTAACAACTAAACGTTTTCTTCTTATTATATCTAAAAAAGCAAAAAAGCCAACCGATAAGGGATGACTTTTTAAATTTCCCAAATTGTCAAATTAAGTTAGACTATTTATATTGCTCAGAAAAACTTGATACGGTGTTTGATAGTTTAGTGATTTTCTAGGAATTCTATTTCTTTTATCAGCTATTGCCGATAAAACCTTTTGAGAGAGATCTCTGAAATCTATTTGCTTAGGAAGTCCATGTCTTC
>NZ_JBLOJT010000093.1:0-7230 GCF_047785745.1 Streptococcus pluranimalium
AAAAAGCCCTATAACATCCGCAGTGGATTTTACCCACTACAGAAATTATAGAGCCTGAAATATTCACTTGCCTATGCTTGATTAACTAGCACAACGGGTATCAAAGTATTAAAAAGCATCAGCTTTCTGAACGCCATATTCAGATGACTGATGCTTTTTTATGAAACATTATTTACGTTTTTTCTTAGCTTTTTTTATTTTGTTAGCTTGGCGCTTCATGGCCTGTTTCATCATAAATGAACCAGCCTTACCTTTAAGACCTCCACCAAACATCTGACTCATATCCATGTTACCACCCAGAGCTGACATATCTGGCATTCCACCTTGTCCCATCATGCCTTCAAGGGCTGACATATCCATGCCACTCATATCTGGCATATTAGGCATATTTTTAGGAAGATTGTTTGGATTAATACCCATCTGACGCATGGCTTTTTCCATATCTCCCGACATAACACCTTGCATCATTTGCTTAGCCTGGTTAAAATCTTTGATAAACTTGTTGACTTCTACAAAACTATTTCCAGAACCTGCTGCAATACGACGGCGACGACTTGGATTTAAAAGATCTGGATTTTCACGCTCTTCTGGTGTCATTGATGATACAATAGCACGTTTCCGGGCAATCTGTTTTTCATCAACTTTGAGATTAGCAAGAGCAGGATTGCCTGCCATTCCAGGAAGCATCTTCAACAGATCTTCCATAGGTCCCATATTTTGCACTTGGTCTAATTGATCGATGAAATCATTGAAATCAAAGGTGTTTTCACGCATCTTCTCAGCCAATTCCATTGAGCGTTTTTCATCATACTCCTGGCTGGCTTTTTCAATCAAGGTAAGCAAATCACCCATACCCAAGATACGACTAGACATACGGTCTGGGTGGAAGGTTTCAATGTCAGTGATTTTTTCACCAGTACCAGTGAATTTAATTGGCTTGCCAGTAATTTCACGGATAGAAAGGGCTGCACCACCACGGGTATCCCCATCAATCTTGGTTAAGATGACACCTGTAATGTTTAATTGCTCGTTGAACTCACGCGCTACGTTTGCCGCTTCTTGTCCAATCATTGAGTCAACAACCAAGAGAATTTCATTTGGTTGTGCTAAAGCCTGTACATCACGAAGTTCCTGCATCAACGTTTCGTCAATTTGCAAACGACCAGCTGTATCGATAAGAACATAGTCGTTGTGATTTTGACGAGCTTGCTCAAGACCTTGTTTTACAATGTCTACTGCAGGTGTATCAGTCCCCATGTCAAAGACTGGAACATTGATTTGACTACCTAGTGTTTTCAATTGGTCAATAGCAGCTGGACGATAAATATCAGCCGCAATCATCATAGGACGAGCGTTTTCTTCCTTGATGAGTTTATGAGCCAATTTACCAGCAAAAGTTGTTTTACCAGCCCCTTGAAGACCGACCATCATGATGATTGTTGGAATTTTAGGAGATTTTTCTAGTTCAGCTGTTTCTGAACCAAGAATTTCAGTTAATTCCTCGTTAACAATCTTAATGATTTGTTGGGTTGGATCCAGCGTATCAATAATGTCATGACCGACAGCACGTTCACGTATACGTTTGATAAAGGTCTTCACAACTGGAAGGGCAACGTCCGCTTCAAGTAGGGCTAAACGAATTTCCTTCGTTACTTCTTGAACATCCTTCTCAGAAAGTTTCTTTTTCCCACGAATATTTTTAAAGACGCCCTGTAGGCGTTCTGTTAAGCTTTCAAAAGCCATTAAACTCTTCCTCTTTCTTAGTCTTATTTGTTACAACGATAAGGCCCTAAAGACCAAATCACTCTTTATTATCAATACTACTCAAGATAGCTATCTTTTCTTGTAAATACTCATCTCCAGCATAACGTTCTGCAATATCATCAAAAATTTCGCTACGAACAATATAGTCTGAATACATATGAAGTTTCATTTCATATGTTTCTAAAACCTTCTCTGTTCGTTTGATATTGTCATAAACTGCTTGCCGACTGACCCCAGACTCCTCTGCAATCTCTGCTAGACTATAGTCATCTGCATAATAGAGTTCAATATAGTTCATTTGCTTGTCAGTCAAGAGAGCTGCGTAGAATTCGAAGAGAGCATTCATTCGATTGGTTTTTTCAATTTCCATAACCTTTATTTTACCACAAAATGATCACTAATGACTAACTTCTAACCAGATAACAGTATCCTATTAATTATTCTCTAAATAAAACTCAAAACGATCGCCCACATACTGGCTTCGGACATACTCAAAAGGCTGCCCGTTAGTAAGATAAGAAACCTGAGTTAAGGCTAGAATGGCGCTTTTGGGAGCAATTTCTAAATAATCAGCAACCTTATCATCTGCAACTTTAGCTGATATTATCTGTTGACTCTTACCAATTTCATAACCGTTAGCTGTCATAGTCTGAAAAAAATGCTCTGTAATATCCGTTTTATTAAAGTCTTTCACTAATTTTTCAGGAACACTAGTGACTTCAAATAAAACAGGGAGCTGATCTGCATAACGAATTCTACCCATTCGGATAATGTAAGAGTGAGGTTTTATATTAAGATGCCTAACTTCTTGTTCATTTGGATGACTTCTTTCATAAGAGATTAGCTTAGTTGAGGGAACCTTACCTTGTGATTTGATAATTTCAGTGAAACTTGTTGTTCCACGCATCTTTTCCTGAACACGGCTGCTCGCAACAAAGGTTCCACTTCCAACTCGCCTCTCTAAAATGCCTTCTTCGACTAAAAGCGTTACTGCCTGCCTTAAGGTCATCCGGCTCACTTCAAAATGTTCAGAAAGGTCTCGCTCACTCGGAAGTCGTTGACCAATTTTCCATTTTCCTTCATCAATCCCTTTTTTGATACTATCATGAATTCTTATATAAGAAGGTATCATGCAAAGCTCCTTTAAATAATCTCTATTCATTCAAACTGAAACAACTATACCAATAGTTTATCATATTTTCTAAATAATAAGATGTTTTTAAGAAAAGAAATCACTAACACCTGTTTCTTTTATTTTTTGAAGAAAGCTAATGCTAATCTTAAGCAATTGTGCTAGAATAAATTAACTAATGTCCATGTGACGTAAAAAAGGAAGGTAATCATGACTGACATTTCACTTTTGAATGATGTTCAAAAAATCATTGTCCTTGACTATGGTAGCCAGTACAACCAATTGATTGCACGTCGTATCCGTGAATTTGGTGTCTTTTCAGAATTGAAAAGCCACAAGATCACTGCTGCTGAAATCCGTGGAATCAACCCAATTGGTATCGTCCTATCCGGTGGTCCTAATTCAGTTTATGCTGATAATGCTTTTAGTATTGATGAAGAGATCTTTGAATTAGGTATACCAATCTTAGGTATCTGTTATGGGATGCAACTCATTACTCATAAACTCGGTGGTAAGGTTGTGCCTGCTAGTGATGCTGGTAATCGTGAATATGGCCAATCCTATCTCCGCTTAAAATCAAATTCTGAACTATTTGCTAATACCCCAGAGCAACAACTTGTTTTGATGAGTCATGGCGATGCTGTGACAGAAATCCCACAAGGTTTCAACTTAGTAGGTGACTCAGTAGACTGCCCTTACGCCGCGATGGAAAATACTGATAAGAACATTTACGGTATTCAATTCCACCCCGAAGTTCGTCACTCTGAATATGGAAATGACATGCTTCGCAACTTTGCCATGAATATCTGTGGAGCTAAAGGTGACTGGTCTATGGATAACTTCATCGATATGGAAGTGGAAAAAATCCGTGAAACGGTTGGTGATAAAAAGGTACTACTTGGACTTTCAGGTGGAGTTGATTCCTCTGTTGTTGGGGTACTTCTTCAAAAAGCGATTGGCGACCAATTAACATGTATCTTTGTTGACCACGGTCTGCTCCGTAAAAACGAAGGCGACCAAGTTATGAACATGCTCGGTGGTAAGTTTGGCCTCAATATTATCCGTGTCGATGCTTCTAAACGATTCTTAGATCTCCTAGCTGATGTTGAAGATCCAGAGCAAAAACGTAAAATTATTGGTAACGAATTTGTTTATGTTTTTGATGATGAAGCAAGCAAACTTAAGGGCGTTAACTTCCTAGCACAAGGTACTCTGTATACCGATATCATCGAATCCGGTACTGAAACAGCTCAGACCATCAAATCACACCATAATGTTGGTGGGCTCCCAGAAGACATGCAGTTCCAATTGATTGAACCACTTAACACTCTCTTCAAAGATGAAGTGCGTGCGCTTGGTACAGCACTTGGTATGCCTGATGAGATTGTTTGGCGCCAACCATTCCCAGGACCTGGACTTGCTATCCGTGTTATGGGAGCCATTACAGAAGAAAAATTGGAAACTGTCCGTGAATCTGATGCCATCCTCCGCGAGGAAATTGCTAAAGCTGGCTTAGACCGCGATGTTTGGCAATACTTCACCGTCAATACAGGGGTTCGTTCTGTCGGTGTTATGGGGGATGGTCGTACCTATGACTATACCATCGCTATCCGCGCTATCACCTCTATCGATGGCATGACAGCAGACTTTGCCCAACTTCCTTGGGAGGTTCTCAAGAAAATTTCAACACGTATCGTCAATGAAGTTGAACACGTCAACCGCATCGTCTACGATATCACAAGCAAACCACCAGCAACCGTTGAGTGGGAATAAGGAGTTATTTTCTCAGAAGCAATCATAGGATCGATACTTTTCTAAAAGATACTATTCAGATAAAATTAAAACCGACGACTATATTAAGGAGTATCGGTTTTTTTCGTTTGAATGGTGTTTAGTAATTGACTAATGGTTGACTTTTTATCAGAAGATGTTTCTTTTAGTGTCAAATGACTACTACGGTAAGCCTTAATAAAAAGATTAATGGCTTTTAAAAAGAGCTGTCGTTGATATGGTGATAAACGGCGATAAATAGCTAGGTATTGTCGTAATACTAAAGGATTTTTAGTTACCAATTCTTCGAAACTAAGCACACCTCTATCAATAAACTCATCAAATAGCAAATCAATGAGAGATTTTAACTCATAGTTTGACAAGCTTTGAGTCCAAAGTGCAAAGGTTTTTTCAAATTGGAGACTCAATGGAGATAAGGTAGGGACTTGCTGAAATTGATTATTTTTGATATCAACCTTCCACTTGCTCATTGCATGTTGTATAATTCCTTTTGCGTCAGACGCAACAACGATTGGAATTTTATTGGTTTCAAGTATCATTCCAATAAGAGACTCATAAGGTTTGATGGTTATCATTTTATGGGATATATATTGATAGCCTTCTGACTCCAACAAAGGTTTTCGAAATCCTGGTGCATCAAAAATGTATATCAAATCAATATAGTCTTGGAGATCCCTAGGGATTTGAGAAACGGCATAAGCTGCTAAATTCCCACCTTTAGAATGGCCAGAAATGACGATACGTCCTCTTAATTGTGGCAATACTTGGTGTAAGTAGGCACTTGAAGTCCTATGCGCAGGAATTTCACGCATATAAGATAATTTAAAATTCTCTTTCCAGCCAACCAGACTGTCATCAGTACCACCAAAAACGATATGATGCGTTTGGCATTCTGAGATGTCAAAAACCATAGCTAAAAACTGGGTTTCAAATTCCAAATTGACTTCATTCTTATAGTGGCAAAACTGGATCTTTTGATATCGTTTTGCCATTAAAAAAAGATTAAATAGACGGATACGCTCCGGAGTGTTTAAAAGTTTAATAGGAATGCCTTGATCATCATAATGAAATACTTTTTTTAGCTCCTGAATCGAAATAACGTCTTTTTGTCGAATGGCTTTTGGGACATGCTCCATTATCTGTAAATAGGTTAGTTCATTGAAAAGAGTAAAATCTAATAAACACAAGGGCACCTCTGCAAAAGATTTATCCTTAACGGATAGAACATAGTCATATAATGATGCCATAAAGCGTGCTACTCCTTTTCATCCGCTGTCAGAATGGTTTCCATGCGTATTTCTTGAGGCAACATGCCCATGCGCTCATAAAATCGAACAGCTCCTTGATTGGCAGCCCAAAATGTCAAGGTCAAATGATAGCAGCCCAATTCAAAAGCTTTTTCTCTAGCAAAGTGATATAGTTTTTCACCAATGTTTTGCCCCCGAGCTGACTCATCGACACACAAATAATTGATAAACAATATTTTATGAGACTTCATGACATTACTTGATGGATTTTGGAGCATCAAAAAGAGACGCCCTAAAATCTTTTGGGAATTATCTTCATAAAGATAAATCATCTGTTTCTCATCTCGTAATATGTCCTCTAGTTCCTCATTAGTATATTTACTACCTGTTTTTTGAAAAATATCTGGTCTAACCGCATGGTGAACGCTTAAAATTTGTTCTAATAATACTTGAATTTTCGAAATATCCGATAATCTTGCTTTTCTAATTGCCATAATTTCTCCTTACCGTCTTATTATCATAACATAAGTTTCTTGTTCTAAAAACATAAAAATCCGGCTCTATAAGACTGTAGTGGGTAAAATCCTCTACGGATGTTAGAGGGCTTTTTGACTGTATGCAAAAAGTCCCACATGACTTATAATGAAAAGCGACTAAACCATCATTAGAAAGTGTCATATGGAATTATTTAAGAATACCATAGATTTAATTGGATTGAAAGATAACAATATCACTATTTCTTTTGAAACATCAAACTCATATTGACATACGAGCTAAACTTGATTACCAAGCGCCTGCTTGTCTTTTTTGTCATGGAAAAATGATCAAATACGACTTTCAACAACCCTCAACCATCTCGATTTTGGATATCCAAGGCATGCCAACCCTCTTAAAACTCAAGAAACGGCGTTTTCAATGTAAAGACTGTCGTAAGGTTATCGTCGTACAATCCCCATTAGTGGAAAGAAACTGCCAAATCTCGCAACCGGTCTGGGCTAAAATCACACAGCTTCTAACCGAACCCTTAAGCAATGCCGATATCGCTAGGCAATGTCATGTCTCAGTTGCGACTGTCAAAAGACAACTCGAAACCTTCCAAATCATGGAGACCTTTGATAAGCTACCTACCATTTTGTCTTGGGATGAATTGTCAAGAAACAAGGGGCAGCTAGCCTTTATTGCTCAGGACTTTGAGACCAGACAAATCGTCACTGTACTTGAAGATAATAAACAAACCACGATTAATAATCATCCAAAAAGAGAGAATCGGAACGATTCTCTCTAGGTGTTAGCTAT
>NZ_JBLOJT010000094.1:0-6811 GCF_047785745.1 Streptococcus pluranimalium
GTTATTTAACCCTTGATAAGATGCGTTTTGTTATAAAAGTATTTTAGGAAGTTATTTCAAATAGGATAGTTGTCAATCGCTAGCTCATTATAAATGCGTTATTTTAAAGAACGGTAATCCTAATGCGTTATCATCTTTATCTGTACTTTTTGTATTAAAGATATATGAAGTATCGTACCATCCATTAAGAGATTGAGTATAGGGATCTGTAACGTGAACCTTACCATTATTATAACCCTTTAGGACAATTTCATGAGAACCATTTTGAACAAAAACATTCTTCTCTACAGCTGCCAAAACATGATGCCCAGCCTGCAAAGCAGCAATGAGACTATTATAATTAGAAAGATTTGTTGCTTCTAGTCCCCAAGCAGCTGCAGCTTTAACAATTCCTGGTGCACGCGTTCCTGGTACAACTTTATTAAATTCAGACGTTTTTTGATATAACCAATCTGCCACTGACGTAGGAGCAACTGTTTTACCGGTCAGTGCAGTAAAGACCATACTTAATGAAGTGGGTACGCATCCCGTATCGCCCATCGTGTATGGTCCATAATATTTTGACGACCAGCGTAAATCACGTTGATTAAAATAAGGCATAGGATAGGTTCTAGAAACAATCTTTTCATTTTCTTTTTTCACAAAAGCAGTTGTTGTCTTAGGTGCTTTAGCTCCCTTTTTAACCAAAGTAACTTCAAAACCTTCAATGCCTAAACCAAATCCTTCTGTACCTGATGCTAAACCGTTTTTTGTCCAGCCTAGCCATCCTTTATTTTGACTATGAACACGATAATAAACATCATAATATTGACTAATGTCACCCACCAAAGATATTTTTAACGCTTCTATTTGACGATTAGAACCACCCTGGCCACTGATTTCACCATCTCTAACACCTTTTATCCAGCCGATATTCTGAATATGAGCCTCATAGGATACAGATCCCAGATAATCCGTTTGGAGACGGATTCCTAAAGCTTCTATTTGCTGATTCTTTCCAGTACTTCCACTTATAGAGCCACCTATTACCTCAGTTTGCCATCCCTGTTTTTCAATATAACTACGATAATAGATAGAAGCACTCTTTTCAACTCTCTTAATGAACGCTTGACGCGTATCGCCCGTAAAAATGGTACCTTTAGATAATATCTGTATCTCTAAAGCTTCCAATCGTTTTGAAAGCCCCTCTGTACCAACATTAGCTCCATTTTTGGCCCAGCTTAACCATCCATAATCCTGAACATGCGCTCGATAGTAAAGATCAAAATGAACTGCTAATTCCTGAGTTAACCGGAGATTTACAGCTTCTAAACGCTTGCCTTGACCAGTTGTTCCTACTATACCTCCAGTCGTAACAGGAGACTGCCAACCAATATCTTGGACATGAGCTTGATAACTAATATCACCTAGCTGATTCATATCCTCTCCCAAACGAATCTCCAAGGCTTCTAAACGCTTACCTTGACCAATTGTTCCTATCAATTGTGAGGCCGGAACAGGGTTTTGCCATCCCAATATTTCAACATGTGAACGAACACGAATATCGCTAGTATCAACTTTAGACAGTTCAGAAACTGTAGAAGATGTTGTTGATCGCAGGTGAATTGTAGTCGTATTTACGTTTGTTGGCTGACTAGGACTTGAGAGACTTTCCGATGGCATCGTATTTTCTGATAGTATAGCAGATATACTTTGTGATTCTTCGCTAACTACATTTGAAGCAGGAGCTGACGCCGCCGCTGATTCAAGAGGTTGACTGGTCACTTCTGAAGGACTAGTAGCAGGAATATCATCATCTGAAACCACTACTGGTGTTGTTTGATCCGATACAGTTTCTAAGGCTTGATCAGCTAGAACAGCGGGCGCTAGAAAGAGATTTATTCCCATGACCCAGTTTACCACAGAATTGCTAAACTTCCTAGCCCAAAAGCAAGATATCGATGACTTCTTTCGCCACTCTCTAGAGACAGCCATGAATGAGCTCTTGCAAGCTGAATTATCAGCTTTTCTTGGATATGGCCCCTATGAAAAAGATGGTTACAATACAGGTAATAGCCGCAATGGCACCTATCCTCGTCAATTTGAAACGAAATATGGGACCGTAAGTTTAGCTATTCCAAGGGATCGAAATGGGGAATTTTCACCAGCTATATTGCCGTCCTATACCAGACGTGATGATCATCTAGAAAAAATATTTATCAAACGCTACCAAACTGGTGTCACAACTCGTGACATCAGCGAGATTATCGAACGAATGTGTGGTCATCACTATAGTCCAACAACTGTGTCAAATATCACAACAGTAACGCAAGAGAATGTCACTGCTTTTCACGAGCGCACACTTAAGGAAAACTATTCCGTGCTTTATCTTGACGGGACATACTTACCTTTGCACCGAGGAACGGTTAGTAAAGAATGCGTTCATATTGCTCTTGGGATTACTCCTAAGGGCTATAAATCCGTTTTAGGATATGAGATGGCACCAAATGAGAATAATACTTCTTGAAGTGACCTTCTCAATCGACTTCAAAGGCAAGGAGTCCAGCAAGTGTCTCTAGTTGTCACTGATGGATTCAATGGCTTGGAGCAAGTCATCCAACACGTTTATCCTTTAGCAAAAAAGCAACGTTGCTTAGTTCATATTGCTCGCAATATGTCGAGTAAAGTCAAACGTGTAGACAGCGCTCCTATTATTGAGCGGTTTAAACAGGTTTATCGAGCAACTAGCTTTGAGGATGCAAGGAAGTTATTGAGACAGTTTATGGATGAGTGGAAACCTTGTTATAAGAAGGTGATGGAGTCGCTTGAAAAGACAGAGAATTTATTCACCTTTTACCAGCTCCCATACTGTATTTGGCCAAGCATATACTCGACTAACTTGATTGAATCACTGAATAAAGAAATTAAGAGGCAGTGTAAAAAGAAAGTAGTATTTCCAAATGAAGAATCACTTGAGCGATATTTGGTAACTATTTTTGAAGACTATAATTTCAAGTTTGGACACCGTGTTTATAAAGGTTTTGGAGCGTGTTCTGATACCCTCGATAGTCTATTTGATTAACATTTAGAAACTCGACTAGGTGTTTACACAAAATTATTGACAGTACCTACTTTAATAAACTTAAACAAGCTATTTTAATTTATCATTTTTATACGTATGTGTTTTTTCTAAACCTTGAAAATCTTGCTGACGAAGCGCTTCATAGACAATCATACAAACAGTATTAGAAACATTCAGACTTCTAACATGTTCATCATTCATAGGAATTCGCAATGCTTTTTCAGTATTTTCTCTCATAAAATCTTCTGGCAAACCAGTATCTTCTCGTCCAAACATGAAATAATGGTCTTTAGTTTGAGCATAGGAGATGTCAGAATAGACTTTGTCCGCAAATTTTGAGACCAAATAAACTTCTCCTGTAACTTGTTTCATGAAATCTTCCAAGGATTCATAGTAATGAATGTCTAATTTATCCCAATAGTCCAGACCTGCACGTTTCATTTTTTTGTCATCTATCGGAAATCCCATCGGTTTAATGATATGTAGGGGGCTATTGGTTGCCGCACAGGTTCTAGCAATATTCCCTGTATTTTGGGGAATCTGTGGTTGATATAGCACCACATGATTTCGCCCATATAAGAACGTCTCATTATTCTCATGCATCATGACTACTCCTTTTTGCTTAGTTTTGACATAAAAATAACCACGCTACCCGGAGTCAAGCTCAGCAGATAGCGTGGTTGGTGTTGACTCGTTACCTTAAATCATAACAGGTTTGATTTAAACCAACGAATAGCTTAATAGTAAGTATAACACTTTCATCACTAGTGTCAACTATTTTTTCTTAAATTTATGATAAAATCCCTTTACTAGGATGCTTTTTTGACAAAAAAAGGGTATTATAGGATGTGATTATTATGGAGGAGAATCATGCGAATAATTCTAGTCGGTGGTGGTAAAGTTGGTGCTGCCCTTTGCCGTTCGCTAGTTGAAGAAAATCACGATGTCGTTTTGATTGAACAAAAAGAGAGTGTCTTAAAACATCTCACCAAACGATACGATATCATTGGACTACTTGGTAATGGGGCCAATCATAAAATTCTAGAACAAGCTGACATTCAAGATTGCGATATTTTCATTGCAATGACAGATAAGGATGAAGTCAATATGATCTCAGCTGTTCTTGCTAAACAAATGGGGGCCAAAGATACTATTGTTCGTGTTCGTAATCCTGAGTACTCTAATACTTACTTTAAAGAACGGAATTTCTTAGGATTTTCTTTAGTGATTAATCCTGAACTTTTGACTGCACGCTATATCGCAAACAGCATTGACTTTCCTAATGCTAAATCCGTTGAGCATTTCGTCAATGGGCGTGTCATGCTTATGGAATTTTCCGTTTCTGATCAAAGTATCCTAAGTCATATGTCACTTTCGGAATTCCGTCGAAAATTTGGAAACATCGTTATTTGTGCTGTCCAAAGACAAGATACCATTCTAATCCCTGATGGCAATGATCGTATTTTACCAGGCGACCGTATTTTTGTGACAGGAAGCCGTGTTGAAATGGTACTTTTTCATAATTTTGTTAAACATAAACTCATCAAAAATATGATGATTATTGGTGCAGGTCGTATCGCCTACTACCTACTCTCGCTGTTACGAAACAACAAAATCAAGTTAAAAGTGATTGAACGTGATGAAAAGCACGCGCAATGGCTTAGTCAAGAATTCCCCCATCTCAATATCGTTGTCGGAGATGGAACAGCTAAAGATGTGCTTTTAGAAGAAAGCGCTGCGAACTACGATGCCGTTGCTACCTTGACAGGGGTAGATGAAGAGAACATTATTGCTTCGCTTTTCTTGGAAAAAGTTGGAGTGCAAAAAAATATTACCAAGGTCAATCGGACTAGTCTTCTCGAAATTATTGACCATAACTTTGTATCTTCTAGTATTGTTACTCCAAAAAGTATCGCTGCTGATGCAGTCATGCATTTTGTTCGTGGACGCGATAATGCCCAAGACTCTAACTTGGATGCCATGCACCATGTAGCAAACGGTCGTATTGAAACCCTTCAATTTGAAGTTCGGGATAAAAACAAGATGGCAGGGCAACAATTATCCAACATCAAATTAAAAGATAATGTCTTGATTGCCGCTATCATCCACAAAGGGAGAACGATTTATCCCACTGGTGAAGATATTCTTGAAGTTGGAGATAAGATTGTTGTGATTACCTTGCTAAAAAATATTACCAAAATCCATGATTTAATGAAGAGGTCTCGTCATGAATAGAGCAATGGTCCGTTTTTTATTATCAAAACTCCTCATTATTGAGGCGGGACTGCTCTTAGTTCCATTAGTCATATCTGTCATCTATCAAGAAGATTGGTCTATCAAGTTAAGTATTCTCTATACGATTGGATTACTCTTATGTTTAGGTGGCTTCGGAAGTTGGTCAAAACCGCAAAACCATCACATTTATACCAAAGAAGGAATGTTGATTGTTGCACTCTGCTGGGTACTCTGGTCTTTCTTTGGAGCTCTTCCTTTCGTCTTTTCTGGCCAAATCCCTAGTCTTATCGATGCTTTCTTTGAGGTTAGTTCAGGCTTTACAACAACTGGGGCAACTACCTTGCCAGATGTTTCTGTCTTATCTCACTCCCTTCTTTTTTGGAGAAGTTTTACCCATTTAATCGGAGGAATGGGGGTCTTAGTTTTTGCACTTGCTATCATGAGCAATAGTAAAAACGGTCATCATGAAGTTATGAGAGCTGAAGTTCCTGGCCCTGTCTTTGGTAAAGTCGTTGCGAAACTAAAAAATACAGCTCAAATCCTATATTTTATCTACATGGGCATGTTCCTTGTTTTCACGCTCATTTTATGGCTATGCGGTATGCCACTGTTTGATAGCATCATTACTGCAATGGGAGGGGCCGGTACTGGTGGTTTTGGAGTATACAATGACTCTATTGCTCACTATAATAGCTCCCTCATTACCTATGTTGTTGCATTTGGCGTGATGCTTTTCGGAATTAATTTTAATCTGTATTATTTGATACTGATGAGAAAGTTCAAGCTCTTCTTTAAAGATACTGAATTGCGTCTCTATTTAGGGATAATCCTTGTTGCCACAATAGTAATCATCCTAAATGTCAGTCATCTCTACACTAATATCAATCAAACAGTTAGTTTTTCTTTCTTCCAAGTAACAAATGTGATTACCACAACTGGTTTTGGAATTACAGACTTAACAGCTTGGCCACTATTTGCACAATTTATTCTCCTCTTATTGATGTTTCTAGGAGGGTCAGCAGGTTCGACTGCTGGTGGATTTAAGGTCATTAGAGCCCTAATCATTTCTAAAATTGTTAAAAATGAAGTGCTAAGAACACTTTATCCACGCCGCATCATGTCTCTTCATATCGGTGAAAATATTATCGATAAGGAAACACAACACAGTGTCCTAAAATACTTGGCTATTTATATTATAATGTTTGTTTGTCTACTCTTTTGTTTAAGCATTGATCATCAAAAAGACTTTATGGTCGTCGTTAGCGCAGCAGCATCGACTTTTAATAATATTGGTCCAATGTTAGGAACTGCTGAAACCTTCGATATCTTTAGTCCATTCTCAAAGCTACTCATGAGTCTAGCCATGATTGCAGGGCGTTTAGAAATCTACCCTATGCTTCTTCTGTTCTTAAAACGCACTTGGTCAAAATATTAACACTTGATAAATCAAATACGGATCAATCAACAATATAATAAGGCTTGGTTACATTTCCAAGCCTTATTTTTTTTTATTAA
>NZ_JBLOJT010000095.1:0-6713 GCF_047785745.1 Streptococcus pluranimalium
GTTTTTCTTATGTTTTAATGTCTTCTTAAACTAATTAACATCTAATATCTCTTCAAATCGTCTTAGATACCTATGTGATATTTACAAAGTATCAAGAAGTTTATTTGTTTAATTTTGCAGATAGAGTGTTACCCTCTTATTTTGAGAGGGTTTTAGAAGTTATTAAATAGGTAGAAAGTTCTTTTATTAGTCAAACAATGGTCAGACTTGGTTTAAGATTCCGTGTAGAAAGCGCTAACGAAAACTGGTTTTCATTGACATCACTATAAAATAGGACTAAAATAGCAGGGTAAAAAAGTTTAAAGGAGAATTCTATATATGAATTTACAAATTTTGGCACTCGGTATCGCAGTTTTGGGTGTAAGTATCGGTGAGGGTATCCTCGTTGCCAATGTCGCAAAATCTGCAGCACGTCAACCTGAAATGTTTAGCAAATTACAAACATTGATGTTTACAGGGGTAGCCTTTATTGAAGGTACTTTCTTTGTCCTTTTCGCATTCACTTTCTTTGTCGGGAAATAATTGATTAAGAGTGAATAGTAAAAAGGAGGGATAATAGTGGGAGAAACACAAAATCCAACAGCAAGCTTTTTGGACCTTGATTTTGATTTAGCGATTCTTGCCATGACTCTCTTGACGGTTTTAATTGTCTTTCTTTTCGTCTTTTGGGCTAGTCGTCACATGACGATGAAACCTAAAGGTAAGCAAAATGTTCTTGAGTGGCTCTATGAGTTTGTTCAGAATTTGATTCGACCAAATGTAGGTGTTTATACAAAAAATTATACTTTTTTGGCTTTTACCCTCTTTCTCTTTGTTTTAGTTGCTAACAATATTGGTTTGGTAACTAAATTAGAGACAGAAAAGTTAAATTTCTGGACCTCTCCAACCTCAAACTTTATGGTTGACTTCACCTTGTCACTCATTGTTGCAGCAATTGTTCATTTTGAAGGTATTCGTAAAAATGGTCTAGGTGGCTATTTGAAGGGTTACCTCACTCCAACACCTGCCATGTTACCGATGAATATTTTAGAAGAACTTACTAATGTGGCTTCACTAGCTCTTCGTTTGTATGGTAACATCTTTGCTGGTGAGGTTGTCATGACTTTGCTCTTACAATTTGCAAACCTTAGTATCTTTGTAGCACCAGTTGCCTTTGTCCTTAACTTAGCTTGGACTGGATTTTCAATCTTTATTTCATCAATTCAAGCCTACGTGTTTGTATTGCTTTCAACGAAATACATTGGTAACAAGCTAGATACACAAGTCGAAGAATAAGAAAGGATAGGTAGACATGTCTACATTAATTAATAGTACAAGTCTCGGTAATTTTATTATCGTGACTGGGTCATTTATACTCTTGATTGTTCTGATTAAAGTATTTGCTTGGGAACAATTAACAAGTATTTTTGATGAACGTGAGAAAAAAATCGCGGCTGATATTGATGGTGCAGAAGTGGCCCGTGAGCAGGCTGAAATCTTGGCTCAACAACGTCAGGAAGAACTGGCTGGAGCTCGTACAGAAGCTACTGAAATTATTGAAACTGCAAAAGAGACTGGAAAAAAACAAGAAGCGCAAATCGTCGCTGAAGCCCGCGAAACAGCAGGGCGTCTTAAAGATAAGGCAGAGGCTGATATTGCTCAAAGCAAAGCGGAAGCTTTCGCTGGTGTTAAAGACGATGTCGCTGATTTGACAGTTTTATTGGCTGAGAAAATCATGATCAAAGAACTTGATAAAACAGCACAAAGCAAACTGATTGACAACTATCTTGATCAATTAGGAGATGCGTAATGGATAAAAAAACATTAACTTTAGTTGAGAATTACTCAAAAAGCTTGGTTGATGTTGCGGTAGAACATCATCTTATTTCTGAAGTAAGACAGGATTTAACAGCTCTTTTGGAAATCTTTCAAACAACAGATTTGGCTGCTATACTTTCTCATGAAAGTCTTAGCCAAACAGAAAAAGCAGCTCTTGTTAGTCAACTTCAAGTAGGTAGTCATGTCTTTGTTAATAACTTCTTAGAAGTGATTAAACAAAATGAACGCGAATCACTTTTAGAAGCCATCTTAAAATCTGCGATGGACAAACTATCAGTGACTTCTAATGAGTTTCCTTTGGAAATTCAGGTTGCAGATAGTCTTTCAGAAGATCAAAAAAAACGTTTGAAAGCTGCAACTGAGAAGAAATTCGATATTTCAGTTGGTCAAGTCGATGAAGTGATCAATCCAGAGTTGATTGGTGGCTTTATTTTGAAAGCTAATAACAAGATTATTGATACAAGTATCAAATCGCAACTTCAGCAATTAAAAATGAATTTGAAATAGAAAGTGGTGTGACATTTGGCAATTAATGCACAAGAAATTAGCGCTTTAATTAAAAAGCAAATTGAAAACTTCCAGCCAAATTTTGACGTCACAGAAACTGGTAGCGTTACTTATGTTGGTGACGGTATCGCGCGTGCTCGTGGTTTGGATAATGCCATGAGTGGTGAACTTCTCGAATTTTCTAACGGTGCCTTCGGTATGGCTCAAAACTTAGAGTCCAACGACATCGGTATCATCGTTCTCGGTGATTTCAGTACTATTCGTGAAGGTGACGTGGTTAAACGTACAGGGAAAATCATGGAAGTTCCTGTGGGTGAGGAATTAATCGGTCGTGTTGTCAATCCTCTAGGGATTCCAGTGGATGGACTTGGTGACATCAAGACAAGTAAAACACGTCCTGTAGAAGCAGCAGCACCTGGTGTTATGGATCGTAAATCGGTTTCTGAGCCACTTCAAACAGGTCTTAAGGCTATCGATGCCCTTGTTCCAATTGGTCGTGGGCAACGTGAATTGATTATTGGTGACCGTCAAACAGGTAAAACATCTGTTGCTATCGACACTATCTTGAACCAAAAGGGTCAAGATATGATTTGTATCTATGTAGCAATTGGTCAAAAAGAATCAACTGTACGTACACAAGTAGAAACACTTCGTCGCTATGGTGCGCTTGATTACACTATCGTTGTAACAGCTTCTGCATCACAACCATCACCATTACTTTATATCGCTCCTTATGCGGGTGTTGCAATGGCTGAGGAGTTCATGTACAATGGTAAACACGTTCTTATTGTTTATGACGATTTATCTAAACAAGCGGTGGCCTACCGTGAACTTTCTCTTCTTCTTCGCCGTCCACCAGGTCGCGAAGCCTATCCAGGAGATGTTTTCTATCTTCATTCACGTCTCCTTGAGCGTTCAGCCAAAGTTTCTGATGCTTTAGGTGGAGGATCAATTACTGCTCTTCCGTTTATTGAAACACAGGCTGGAGATATTTCGGCTTATATCGCCACAAACGTTATTTCAATCACTGACGGACAAATCTTCTTGCAAGAAAACCTCTTTAATTCAGGTATTCGTCCTGCTATTGATGCTGGTTCTTCAGTGTCACGTGTGGGTGGTTCTGCGCAAATTAAGGCTATGAAGAAAGTTGCCGGTACTCTACGTTTGGATCTAGCTTCTTACCGTGAGCTTGAAGCCTTTACCCAATTTGGATCTGACTTGGATGCAGCAACGCAAGCTAAGTTGAACCGTGGACGTCGTACAGTTGAAGTCTTGAAACAACCACTTCACAAACCACTTCCAGTTGAAAAACAAGTCTTGATTCTTTATGCTTTGACGCATGGTTTCTTGGACAGTGTTCCAGTTGAAGATATCTTGAGTTTTGAGGAGTCTATGTATTCATACTTTGACGCTCATCATGAAGAAATCTTTGAAACGATTCGAAATACTAAGGATCTACCTGAAGAATCAGTGTTAGATGCTGCTATTCAAGAGTTTAAAGATCAGTCATCATTTAACTAAGAGGAGGAAGCATTATGGCAGGTTCTCTTAGCGAAATCAAAGGAAAAATAGCTTCTACGAAAAAGACTAGTCAAATTACAGGAGCCATGCAAATGGTTTCTGCTGCGAAATTGACTAAGTCTGAACAAGCAGCTAAAGATTTCCAAGTTTATGCTAGTAAGGTACGTCAAATCACAACGGACTTGATGAAAGCTGAATTATTAACAGGCTCGTCAAATCCAATGTTGATTTCTCGTCCTGTTAAAAAAACTGGTTATATTGTGATTACATCAGATAAAGGATTAGTAGGTGGTTACAACTCTACTATCTTAAAATCAATGATGGATACTATTGGTGAGTATCATCCTGAAGGCAATGATTTTGAAATCATTGCTATCGGAGGGATGGGGGCAGACTTTTTCAAGGCAAGAGGAATTGATGTTGTCTTTGAATTACGTGGATTAGAAGATCAACCAAGCTTCGAAGAAGTAGCTCGTATCATTTCAAAATCAGTTGAAATGTACAAAAATGAGCTCTTTGATGAACTTTACGTCTGCTATAATCACCATGTAAATAGTCTGACTAGTCAAGTACGTATGCAACAAATGCTACCAATCACTGAGCTAGATGTTAATCAAGCTAGTGAAGGAGGAGCGTCGTTTGAATTGGAACCAAATCGCGAAGCTATCTTAGAACAACTATTGCCTCAATACACTGAAAGCTTGATTTATGGAGCTATTGTTGATGCTAAGACGGCTGAACATGCAGCAGGTATGAGTGCGATGCAAACAGCGACGGATAATGCTAAAAATGTTATCAATGATTTGACAATCCAATATAACCGTGCTCGTCAGGCAGAAATCACACAAGAAATTACAGAAATTGTAGCGGGGGCTAGCGCCCTTGAGTAGTGTTTGATTGACATGACTTAAAAGATAGGGGGACAGTTGTGTATGACTGTTGCTCAAAATAGGAGTAATCCTAAAAATCTAAAAAGGAGAAATACATGAGCTCAGGCAAAATTGCTCAGGTTATCGGACCGGTCGTTGACGTTGCGTTTAACACGAATGAACCGCTTCCTGAGATAAATAATGCACTTATTGTTTACAAAGACAGTGAGAAAAAACAAAAAATTGTTCTTGAAGTAGCTCTTGAACTTGGTGAAGGCCTCGTTCGTACCATTGCTATGGAATCAACTGATGGTTTGACACGCGGTCTAGAAGTTCTTGATACTGGTCGTGCGATTAGTGTACCAGTTGGTAAGAAAACGCTTGGACGCGTCTTCAACGTTCTTGGTGATGCTATCGACCTTGAAGAACCATTTGCAGAAGATGCAGAACGTCATCCCATTCATAAGAGTGCCCCAACTTTTGATGAATTATCAACATCAACAGAAATCCTTGAAACAGGGATTAAAGTTATCGACCTTCTTGCCCCTTATCTAAAAGGTGGTAAGGTTGGACTTTTCGGTGGTGCCGGAGTTGGTAAGACCGTTCTTATCCAAGAATTGATTCATAACATTGCCCAAGAGCATGGCGGTATTTCAGTATTTACCGGAGTTGGTGAACGTACACGTGAAGGTAATGACCTTTATTGGGAAATGAAAGAATCAGGCGTTATTGAAAAAACAGCCATGGTATTTGGTCAGATGAATGAACCACCTGGTGCACGTATGCGTGTAGCCCTTACTGGTTTGACAATTGCTGAATATTTCCGTGATGTTGAAGGTCAAGACGTGCTTCTCTTCATTGATAACATTTTCCGTTTCACACAAGCAGGTTCTGAAGTTTCAGCCCTTCTTGGACGTATGCCATCAGCCGTTGGTTACCAACCAACCTTGGCAACTGAAATGGGTCAATTACAAGAACGTATCACGTCAACTAAAAAAGGTTCTGTTACATCAATCCAAGCGATTTATGTGCCAGCCGATGACTACACTGATCCAGCGCCCGCAACAGCTTTTGCCCACTTGGATTCAACAACCAACTTGGAACGTAAATTGACACAAATGGGGATTTACCCAGCTGTTGACCCTCTTGCTTCAAGTTCACGTGCTCTTTCTCCAGAGATTGTTGGTGATGAACATTATGCAGTAGCGACAGAAGTACAACGTGTCCTTCAGCGTTATCGTGAGTTGCAAGATATCATTGCTATCCTTGGTATGGATGAATTGTCAGAAGATGAGAAGACACTTGTTGGTCGTGCTCGTCGTATCCAATTCTTCCTTTCACAAAACTTTAATGTTGCTGAACAGTTTACAGGTCTTCCAGGGTCTTACGTGCCAGTTGCGGAAACTGTTCGTGGCTTTAAAGAAATTCTTGAAGGTAAATACGATCATCTTCCAGAAGACGCTTTCCGATCAGTTGGTCCAATTGAGGATGTTGTTGAAAAAGCTAAAAAAATGGACTACTAGTGAGGTGATTTCATGACAGAAATGAAAGTCCAAGTGGTAACCCCAGATGGTATCAAATATGATCATCGTGCCTCAATGATTATTGTCGGAACACCTGATGGTGAAATGGGGATTATGCCTGGCCACGTCAATGTAATTGCACCTTTGACTGTTCATGAAATGAAGGTTTATCGTGCAGATCAAGAAAAAACAATTAACTGGATAGCTGTTAATGGTGGTATTATTGAAGTCAAACAAAATCATATTACAATCATTGCAGACTCTGCAGAACGAAAACGCGATATTGATATAGAACGTGCGAAACGAGCCAAGGCTCGTGCTGAGCGTGAACTAGAAGAAGCGCAAGTGCAGCATAGTGCAGACCAAGTACGTCGTGCACAAGTTGCTTTACAACGTGCTATTAATCGTATCAACGTCGGTAATAAATAAAAAGGGCTCTTCGTCAACTGTAGTGGGTGACTTATATTAACATCTA
>NZ_JBLOJT010000096.1:0-6534 GCF_047785745.1 Streptococcus pluranimalium
ATGAGCAGTTGGGCAATTTTCTGATGAATAACAGTTGCGATTTGGTGGTTTTTCTTGACCAGAGAGGTCTCAGAGCCAGCTACTTTCCCACACTTTTTACACTTAAAAAGGCTCCATAATCTCCATAGGGGATTTACCCACTACAGAAATTATAGAACCAGTTTGTTTATGCAATTTTAATTAAAAAATAAATAAAAATACGTAAAAAGTTGACAAATGCGCTTATATGCATTTTTGTATAAAATATAACATAAAAATACAAAAAATGGAGACATATTATGACTAAGGAAAAAATTGTTTTAGCTTACTCGGGTGGACTTGATACATCAGTAGCCATTGCCTGGCTTAAAAAAACTATGATGTCGTAGCAGTTTGTATGGATGTTGGTTAAGGAAAAGACTTGGATTTTATTCATGATAAAGCCCTTAAAGTTGGTGCGGTTGAATCTTATGTCATTGATGTGAAATAAGAATTTGCTAATGACTATGTGTTTCCAGCGCTTCAAGCACATGCCTTCTATGAACAAAAATCTCCATTGGTATCAGCACTTAATCGTCCTTTGATTTCTAAAAAATCGGTAGAGTTAGCTCATGAAACCGGAGGAACAACAATTGCGCACGGATGTACCGGAAAAGGGAACGACCAAGTTCGTTTTGAAGTGCCTATTGTAGCTCTCGATCCAGAATTGAAAGTGGTCGCCCCTGTCAGAGAATGGCAATGGTCTCGCGAAGAAGAGATTGCCTATGTCAAAGAAAATGACGTGCCAGTTCCAGCATACTTGGATAACCCTTACTCTGTTGACTAAAACCTTTAGGGGCGTGCTAATGAGTGTGGTGTTTTGGAAAATCCTTGGAATCAAGCGCCAGAAGAAGCTTTTGGGATTACCAATTCTCCTGAAGAAGCACCAGACCAAGCAGAATTTGTTGATATCACTTTCGTAGCCGGTAAACCTGTTGCAGTCAATGGTGAAGAACTCAGACTAGTAAAATTGATTCAAAAGCTCAATGTTATTGCAGGTAAACATGGTGTTGGACGTATTGACCACGTTGAAAACTGTTTGGTTGGTATCAAATCAAGAGAAATTTATGAGTGCTCAGGAGCTATTACCCTTCTGGCCACTCACAAGGAAATTGAAGATTTGACATTGACACGTGAAGTCTCACATTTTAAACCTATTTTGGAAAATGAATTTGCTAATCTTGTCTATAATGCTCTTTGGTTTAGCCCAGCGACAAAAGCTTTACAAGCTTACATTGCTGAAACACAAAAAGTAGTTAACGGAACAGCAAAAGTGAAATTATACAAAGGTCATGCCCAAGCTGTGGCTAGAAAATCAGATAATTCACTTTACGACGAAGATTTGGCAACTTACACAAGTGCAGATAGTTTTGACCAAGAAGCAGCAGTAGGTTTTATCAAACTTTGGGGCTTACCAACCCAAGTTAATGCTCAGGTCAATAAAGGTTAAGGAGTTATTATGGTTGGAAATCAAAAATTATGGGGTGGCCGTTTTGAGGCTCAAGTAGTGGAATGGGTAGAAGCGTTTGGTGCTTCTATCGGATTTGACCCAAAAATAGCAAAACAGGATTTAGAAGGTTCAATTGCCCATGTGACCATGCTGGGTGAAACAGGAATTATTAGCCACGAAGAGTCTTTTACCATAAAAACAGGGTTGATGGACTTGCTATCTGAATTTGAAGCGGGTACTCTCAACTTTGATATTTCCAACGAAGATATCCACAGGAACATGGAGAGTCGGTTGACGCAAAAAATTGGTCCGGTTGCTGGTAAACTCCATACCCCACGCTCTAGAAATGATCAGGTTGCGACAGATATGCATCTCTATCTGAAAGAGCAATTACACACCATCGTGTCGCTCTTGAAAGATTTACGTCAGGTTTTAGTTGACTCGGCTGGAGAGCATGTAGAAACCATTATGCCGGGTCATACACACTTACAACATGCTCAGCCAATTTCTTTTGGGCATCACTTGATGGCCTACTATCAGATGTTTACGAGAGATAGTGAACGGTTCACCTTCAATCTCCAGCATACGGATGTCTCACCTCTTGGAGCAGCTGCCTTAGCTGGTACGACCTTTCCAATTGATCGTTACATGACTAGTGACTTGCTTGGTTTTTCAGCGCCTTATGCGAATTCTTTAGACGCTGTGTCTGATTGTGATTTTATTTTGGAATTTTTAAGTAATGGCTCTATCCTCATGATGCATCTTAGCCGTTTTTGTGAGGAAATTATCAATTGGTGTTCACATGAGTACCAATTTGTGACCTTGTCAGATACTTTTTCAACAGGGTCATCTATGATGCCTCAAAAGAAAAATCCTGATATGGCAGAATTGATCAGAGGCAAAACAGGTCGTATTTATGGTGATTTACTAGGTTTACTAACGGTTATGAAATCTCTTCCCTTGGCTTATGATAAGGATTTGCAAGAGGATAAAGAAGGTATGTTCGATACGGTTGATACCGTCACCGTTTCTCTGAAAATTATGGCTGGTATGTTGGAAACCATGACGGTCAATCAAAACATTATGGAAGCCTCAACGACCAAAGATTTCTCAAATGCTACTGAGCTTGCGGACTACTTGGCAGCCAAAGGCTTGCCATTTCGTGAATCGCATGCTATTGTCGGACACATGGTCTTGGAATGCACCAAGAAAGGTATTTACTTACAGGATGTGCCTTTGGAGGACTATAAGGTTCAGTCAGATTTGATTGGGGTTGATGTTTATGAGGTTCTGGATAGTCATCAGGCTATTACCAGACGTCAATCCCTTGGTGGAACAGGATTTGATCAGGTTTTATGGCAGATTGAAAAAGCAAAAACAGATTTATTGTCATAATTGCTCTAAAGTCAATAGTCGCAAGGCTTTTGGCTTTTTTGATGTTTTTTTGATATAATAGGGAGAATACAGATATTTGGAGATCACTTTGAAAAAATCATATCGTGTTAAAAGTGAGAAGGATTTTCAAGCCATCTTTAGCAAGGGGAAAAGCTGTGCCAATCGGAAGTTTGTTGTCTACCGTTTGGATAAAGAGCAGCCACATTATCGTCTGGGCTTATCGGTGAGCAAAAAGCTTGGTAATGCTGTGACACGTAACCTTATCAAGAGACGATTGAGACATATTGTGATGGAGTTAGACTCAGGTCTGCGTCATCAAGACTTTGTTATCATCGCTCGTAAAGGTGTGGAAGAGTTAACCTACCAAGATATGAAATCAAATCTCATACATGTACTAAAAATTGCAGAATTATTTGAAGAAGGACAAAGTAGTGAAAAAGAAATTTAAACTCTCAGGAATGGTTGGACTAGCTCTTATCTTGTTAACGGCTTGTGGCACCAGTGAAGTCACCAAATCATCAAATGGTTTTTGGAACCAGTTGATCTATCTCTTTGCAGAGATTATTCGTTTCCTTGGTTTTGGCGGTTCAATTGGTCTTGGTATTGTACTCTTTACCCTTTTAATTCGTTTGATTTTGATGCCGCTGTATCACATGCAACTCAAATCAAGTCAAAAAATGCAGGACTTGCAACCTGAATTACGCGAGTTACAACGTCAGTATCCTGGCGCTGAGAACCGTATGAAGCTGGCAGAAGAAAGCCAAGCGCTCTATAAGAAGTATGATGTTAATCCTTATGCTTCCTTATTGCCATTAGTGGTTCAACTACCAATTTTGATGGCTTTGTATCAAGCATTGAGCCGCGTTGCTTTCCTAAAAGAAGGTCATTTCCTCTGGGTCAACCTAGCTGAGAGAGATCCTTACTTTATCTTGCCAATTCTCGCTGCTCTCTTTACTTTCTTATCAACCTGGTTGACTAACAAGGCTGCTAAAGAGTCAAATATTACCTTGACTATGATGACCTATCTCATGCCGATTTTGATTTTGGTGATGGGGGCTAACTTGGCTAGTGGTATTGCCCTTTATTGGACGGTGTCAAATGCTTTTCAAGTTGGTCAAATCCTGCTCTTGAATAACCCTTTCAAAATCATTGCAGAACGTAAACGTTTGGAAGAAGAAGAGAGAGAACGTTTGGCGAAAATTAGACGAGCTAAGAAAAAAGCGCGTAGAAAGTAATAAAGGAGATAGAAAATGGCTGTATTTACAGGTAAAAATGTAGAAGAAGCGATAGAGACTGGTTTGAATGAGCTTGGGATCCCTCGTTTAAAAGCACGTATCAAAGTCATTTCTAAGGAGAAAAAAGGCTTTTTAGGTTTTGGTAAAAAAACTGCCCAAGTCGAAGTTTCTAGCATAGAAGACGCTCAAGAATCTGATAAAAAAGCCAGCAGTGTCACTAGCATTTTCAAAGAACGTCCAACATCAACCACTGAATTGGATGAAAAAGCATTAGTAGCAGAATCAATTGTTTCTCAAGAAGTTTCAAAGTCATCTCAGCCAATTGTCTCGGATCCAGAAGTGACCGATACAGAAATAGTGATTGAAGAAGCGGTAGTCACGCCAAGCGAGTCTGCAGATAGTGTTGAAAGCCAGCCGTCAGGAGTATCTTCCGAGGCAGAAGTTCGTGTAACAGAAGAATCTGAATGGCTACTGATTGTTGAAGAACAATCAAGTGTTTATAAAGAGACGTCTGATACAGTGGCACAGGTTTCTGATGAGGAGACTTTTGATCAATTCGTTGTTAAAGAATTTTCAGTTGATGACAATGCTTCATCACCAGAGTTGGTTGCTGAATCAGAAGAAGCTGCAAGACAGGTGACAGCCTATGTTCAAAATGTCATTGATGAGATGGACGTGGAAGCGAGTATTGATACGCAGACTAGTCGACGTCGAATCAAGTTACAAATTGAGACAACAGAACCAGGCCGTGTGATTGGTTACCACGGCAAAGTATTGAAATCACTTCAATTATTAGCGCAGAATTATTTGCATGACCGTTATTCACGCCATTATTCCGTATCCATTAACGTTCATGACTATGTTGAACACCGCACGGAAACCTTAATTGACTTTACGCAGAAAATTGCTGATCGTGTTTTAGAGTCAGGTGAGTCATTTGATATGGACCCAATGAGTAACAGCGAGCGCAAAACGGTTCATAAAACCATTTCGCAAATCGAAGGTGTCTCGTCTTATTCAGAGGGTGATGATCCTAACCGCTACGTTGTAGTGACTTTATCAGAAGATTAATCATAGAAGCTAGCTTGTTTAGCTTCTTTTTTATTGTTTCTGACCACTTAGGGGTTCTTTTTAACCAGTTGTCCAAGAACCTGTCACAAACTAAGAAGGATTTGATATCATAAAACCATAAAGAAAGATAAGAAATGAGGTGGTGATAGTGAAGTGGAAATTTCAGCAGCAAGTTGTTGATGAATTATCGGTCATTATCCAAAAGGGTAGCTATGATCAAGAAGTCGCAGATTTTGTGAGCTATATCGAAGCCTATCAAGCTAATAGGAAGGATTTAATCACCATAAAAACAAGTGATGATATTCTGATTTTAAAAATTGCCGATATCTCAGCTGTAGAAGTTGCTGGAGACTATCTGGTAATCTATGAGAAAACGAGGCAGATTAGAACCAGGCAAAGGCTCTATCAATTCAAGGAAAGGCTGGGGGATAGGGACATGATTCAAGTTTCCAAGCAAAGTTTGATTAACATCAATCATTTAGAGCGAATGGAAGCATCATTTTCTGGTAACATGACCGCCTTTTTAAGAGGAGGGTTGAAAGTGACTGTTAGCAGGCGTTATTTGAAAGCATTGGAAAAACGATTAGGTTTGTAGGAGGGAATTACCATGAGAAAAATAGTAAATTACTTTTTAATCGGTGTGGGATGGGGTTCATTTATGTATTTAGTGAATCTGTTGATTTTTAACTCTACACCAAGTTGGTTTAGTAGTTTGGTAACATGGGTAATTAGTGGATTGATGGGGATTGCTGCCCTGATATATCATCATCCAAAGTGGAGTGATGCCAAGAAAAGACTTATCCATGTCTTGACGATTTATGTTCTTGTGATGGTTATGCTTATTATCAATCAATGGGTTCCCTTTGAAATGATTCACATATTGGGGGTTAGTTTACAATTTCTAGTTATTTATCTTGTCATTGCTGGCTTTTTTTCCTGGCAAAACAAGGATAGTGTCTCTAAAATCAACCAAAAACTTAGGAATAAAGAAAATAAATCTTGACAAGGGTTGCTAATTTCTGTAAACTAGTATGGTATGTTTAGTAACTGATATCACAAATAGCCGGCTAAACGAATACGAAAATCTATGAGGAGGTATTCATTGTGAAACGTACTTATCAACCAAGTAAAATTCGTCGTCAACGTAAACACGGATTCCGTCACCGTATGTCTACTAAAAATGGACGTCGCGTGCTTGCAAGCCGTCGTCGTAAAGGGCGTAAAGTCTTGTCAGCTTAATCGCTAACAGGTGATAATAAAAGAAAACCAGAAGTGCTCGAGACTTCTGGTTTTTTGGTACGACGGGCATGTCGTATATCTGAGGTGTAAGTCCTCTGTGGGCACCCGCTACCGGTGAACCTAATA
>NZ_JBLOJT010000097.1:0-6332 GCF_047785745.1 Streptococcus pluranimalium
ACTCATCGCTTTAAACACTCAAAAAGAGAGAACCGGAACGATTCTCTCTAGATGTTAATTATAAGTCACCCACTACAGTTGACGAAGAGCCATTTTATGTCTAACTTTTGGGGTGCAGTTCAAATGTCACAGTCTTTACCAATGTTGTGATCTTCAAAATCCAAAGACCAGAAGATAATATCAAATGAATGTATTTTCTTTTTTAACTAAAACATTGAAACGTCAATAAACTCATAAACAATAAATCGAGGACAATCGCTTATCAACAATAAGCCCATGCTTGCAAACTATTCCTCTTATATCCCGAAGCATAATCAAATAAACTAGTATTTTCAGGTGCCTGATCTTTTCCTAAACAAACTAAACATATTATCTCGTTTTAGGCATCAACCTGAATTACGTAAACCAGTCGCAATACCATTGATGGTAATATGAATCAATTTTTCTTGGCTAGGATTAAGTTTACCTGCTCTAAAACGTCTAATCAATTCAATTTGAATATAATTCAGAACATTGAAGTAAGGCAAACGGTAATTCAAACTATTTTTGAGGTTAGGAAGATCTTCTATTAACTCATCATGCTTTTCAATAGCTAAAATAACATTTTTGGTTAATTGCCATTCATCTAGAATAGTTAAAAAGACATCTCTAACTTCTTGGCTTTCAGCCATTTGAGCGTATTGGAAGGCGATGTTCATATTTGATTTTGAAAGAACCATATCCACATTAGCCAAAAGTGATTTAAAGAATGGCCATGACTGGTACATTTCTTGCAAAATAGCTAAGTTTGCCGGATCCTTATCAATAAAGTTTTGGAAGCTAGAGCCAACACCATACCAGCCAGGGAACATGACACGGTTTTGGGACCATGAAAATACCCATGGAATGGCACGAAGTCCTGAAATTTCCGTAATGGTTTTACGGGCTGCAGGGCGCGAACCAATGTTAAGGCTTGAAACTTCCTTGATTGGACTTGCGTCAAAGAAATAATCATAGAAATGAGGATTTCCAAAAACAAGATCACGGTAAAACAAATTACTATCCGCTACAATCCCTTCCATGATGGAACGATAATCGTCTATTTTGCTAGGATCTGTAATCATCCGAGTTACCATCCGATCAAGGGTTGCTGAGATCAACATTTCTAAATTGTAGTAGGCTGAATCCTTGTTGCCGTATTTTGTTCCAATAACCTCACCCTGCTCTGTTAAACGAATGCGATCTTTAATAGAACCAAAAGGTTGTGATGTGATGGCATCATAAGATGGACCACCTCCTCGACCAACGGTTCCCCCTCGACCATGGAAGAAGGTCATTTTAACACCAAATTGCTCACCAAGTTTTGTCAATTCGTTTTGAGCCTTGTAGAGTGTCCATCCAGAAGCTAAGTAACCACCATCTTTGTTCGAGTCTGAATAGCCCAGCATGACTTCTTGATAACCCTGATGGTCTTTGAGCCATGTTTTCACAATATCAAGATTGAGGTAGTCAGTCATAATGCCTTTCGCATTTTCCAAGTCCTCAATGGTTTCAAATAAAGGTACAATCTGAATGCGAGAATGATCCTTATCTAGCAGTCCTACCTCTTTAAGCATAATAGCTAATTCAAGCATATCTGAAACAGTTTCTGTGTGAGAAATGATATGCTGTTTAATCACGTCTTCACCCAGACGGTCTTTCAACTCACGCGCTGTCTGATAAATGGCTAACTCTTTCTCCAACAATTCTGACTTTGTCGCATTGGTAGCTGAAAGCTGACGAGGATCCTCTACCAATTCTTTCAATAACAAGTGACATTTTTCTTCCTCAGGTAAAGAACTATAGTCACTCTCGATATTAGCTGTTTTCAAAAGCTCTGCGACGCAAGCTTCTTGAACACTAGAATCTTGACGCATATCAATCGTTGCTAAAAAGAAACCAAACACATCAACAGCTTGGCATATTTCTGAAAAATCACCTTTGATCAGACTAGCCATTCCATTTTCTTCTAAGGAATCTTGGATAATTCTCAAGTCAGCCTTAAATTCCTCAACACTGGTATATAAATCATTAACTAATCTAAAATGACCAGCATTAGCCAAGTGATACTCAGCTGTGTGTGGTTGACGAGACTGTTGTCCTAATTTACTTAAATCCTTTGAAAAATCAGCTTCTGGGCCCTTCAAGTCAACCAATGTATTAACTAACTTTGCTTGAATATAGATAAATGCCTTACGATAAGGTTCGTTTTCACGAAACTCTGAATGATCCAAAGATTTTCTGGCTAACTCCAAAACACCGTCTGACACAGCTGTCAAGCTACTTGATAATGAAAATTGACGGTAAAGTGCTGAGATTTTTTCGATATAGTAAGTCAAAATGACTTCACTTTGAAGGGTTGCCGATAGTCGCAAGGTATCAGCTGTTACAAAAGGATTGCCATCGCGGTCACCACCAATCCACATTCCCATCGTAATCGGCTTGGGATTTTCAAGAGCAATACCATTTTTAACCGCTAAAGATTTGTATTCTTGGGTGAGCTTGGTAATCGCCTTAATCAAGGAAGTTGGATAATACTCCATGACATTGGTGATTTCGTTTTTAACTTTCAATTTTTTCTCACGAATAATATCCGTTTGCATCATCATCTGGATATAACGGCGCATGTCTGCATACCATTTTTCCTCATTGATGAGACCTAATTTGACATCACGATGTTTTCTTAGAAGCTCATGAATATGGTTGGTCAACTCAAGCATTGTTTTACGTTGGACTTGTGTAGGATGGGCTGTTAAAACTGGAACGACGTTTAAATGATTGATAACCTCAGCACCCTGTTCATTTTCTGCAATCATTCCCATAACTGTGGACAATTTTCCAAGGTAATCCTTGTTAATGTTATTTTGATAATTAACTTCATAGGCTAAATCAACATCTTCAGCAATATTGATTAATAACGGTAAGATACTAAAATAACGTGAAATCAAGACCATTTCTTCGTTGTTAATCGTCGAAATAACATTCTGCAACCCTTGATAATCCTCAGTTTTTGATAAGTTTGTCAATTCCTTTATTTTAGAATAAACACCTTCGCCAACAAGCCCTTGAGTGATCTCTTCTAAGAGTTGAGTTAGTATCTCAACTTCTTCTTGAATAAGAACTTGATTGCTACTGCTTTCTAATTTAGTGATGTCCACAAAACCACTCCATTTCTTTTTTGTATCTAGCCATTATCATATCATTTTTTGTAAGGAACTGCACTTGATACTGCTATTTCATCAGTTGAAATTCCTTTAAAATAATGCTGATCTTTTTGAACAGTTTCCTAAAGATTTGATATACTAAAGAAAAGGAGGCTATTTATGGAACTAAAAAAACGTTCAGAATTTCCCGAAAACGAACTTTGGGATTTAACCGCTTTGTATAAAGACCGCCAAGATTTTCTCTTAGCTATTGAAAAAGCCTTGAGTGATGTCGATACCTTTACTCGTCATTATGAAAACAACTTAACATCTGTTGATGATTTCACCCAGGCACTCATGGAGCTTGAACAGATTTACATCCAAATGAGTCATATTGAAACTTACGCTTTTATGCCTCAAACAACGGACTTCTCAAGCGAAGAATTTGCTGAAATTGCTAAGGCTGGTGATGATTTCGCTACTAAAGCTAGTGTAGCGCTCAGCTTCTTTGACACAGCACTCGCTACTGCTGATTCAGCTATTTTAGATGAATTAGAAAATAATCCTCACTTTAGCGCAGCCATTCGCCAGGCAAAAATCCAAAAAGAACACTTACTCGACCCCGAAGTAGAAAAAGCTCTCTCAAATTTGAGAGAGGTTCTGGCTGCCCCGTATGATATTTATACTAAGATGCGGGCTGGTGATTTTGCCATGGACGATTTTGAAGTTGATGGTAAAACCTATAAAAATTCCTTTGTCACCTATGAAAATTTCTATCAAAATCATGAAAATGCTGACATTCGTGACAAGGCCTTCCGCTCTTTCTCAAAAGGTTTAAGAGCTCATCAAAATGCTGCTGCCGCTGCCTATCTGGCTAAAGTCAAATCTGAAAAATTGATTGCAGACATGCGAGGCTACGACTCTGTCTATGACTATCTCTTAGCTGAGCAAGAAGTGGATCGTAGCATGTTTGATCGCCAGATTGATTTAATCATGTCTGAGTTTGGTCCAGTAGCACAAAAATACCTCAAGCATATCGCTGAGATCAACGATCTAGACAAGATGACCTTTGCTGATTGGAAACTTGATATTGATACTGAGCTCAATCCTGAAGTCTCCATTGATGATGCCTACAATTTGGTTATGAAATCCGTCGCACCACTAGGTTCTGAGTACACAAAAGAAGTTGAACGTTATCAGACTGAGCGCTGGGTTGACTTCGCTGCTAATGAAAACAAGGATTCTGGTGGCTATGCAGCTGATCCTTATAAGATTCACCCTTATGTTCTGATGAGTTGGACAGGACGCATGTCTGATGTCTACACGCTTATCCATGAGATTGGACACTCTGGACAGTTCATCTTTTCTGATAATAATCAGTCTTATTACAACACGCATATGTCAACCTATTATGTGGAGGCTCCTTCAACCTTCAACGAATTACTTCTAAGTGATTATTTGGAAAATCAATTTGATAATGCCCGCCAAAAACGCTTCGCTCTGGCTCATCGCTTAACAGATACTTACTTCCACAACTTCATTACCCACTTGCTTGAAGCAGCTTTCCAACGTAAGGTTTATAACTTGATTGAAGCTGGAGGTACTTTCGGCGCAGAAACTCTAAACACTTTCATGAAGGAAGTCTTAACAGACTTCTGGGGTGACGCTGTCGAAATTGATGATGATGCTGCCCTTACTTGGATGCGCCAAGCACACTATTATATGGGGCTCTACAGCTACACCTACTCTGCCGGTTTAGTCCTTTCAACAGCAGGTTACCTCAATCTCAAGAACAACGATAATGGGGCTAAGGAGTGGCTTGACCTTCTCAAATCTGGTGGCAGCAAGACACCACTTGACACAGCTATGATTATCGGAGCTGATATTTCAACTGATAAACCACTTCGAGACACTATCCAATTCTTGAATGACACGGTCGATCAAATTATCGCTTATAGTCGTGAACTAAACGAAAACTAATAGTAACAAAGTCTTCTTAGGATATACTATTTAAAACTTGTAAGACTTTGTAGGTCTAACCCAAAGTAACCCTCTCTAGATGACTCTTTGCTCTTTTCATAATATTTAGAACAGCAACCTTAACAGTTAACGATCTAGCCCGATTTTCATTCAATTCCTATCAACAATAATAAAAGTAACGGTTTCACTAGACCGTTACTTTTATTATTATCTGATAGCGTTTCTTAATTGCTTACTTCCTGATAAAATTCAATTTTATCACCATCTTTGACGGTATTTTCTTCAGCACCTTTATTGGCCATTTTACCATTAACTTTGTACATCCAGTAAAGATTCTTTGCTGGATCTTGCTTATGACCTTCAATCTCTGTCACAAAACCATTATCATCTTCAACGTCAAAAGCTTCGTCAAGAGCTTCTAAAACAGAATCATCCTGATCAACGATGACTTCTTTCTTATCAGCTTTTTCTCCTTCTGGTTTCACACTAACGGTTACCTTTACTTCATCGGCTTCTGGCTTTTTGTGAGCATCATCCTTAGCACAAGCAGTTAGTAATAATAGAGTGCTAGCCAGTATAACTGGTTTTAACATTTTTTTCATTATAAAATCTCCTCAAGATCTTTTCTAAAATAGGGTAAAATAGTAACGTTGATAGTGCATGATAAAGATTGAAGGGCAATCCTGCTACCACATAGGACCACCACGGCATCTCCCAAAAAGCAGCCATCAAACTATCAATAATTATACCATATAAAAAAGCCAAACAAGCTGCTAAAAACATCAGGATATGTGGATGCCATGTTTTGATTATCAATAGTCTCCACAAAAGCAGAACAAGAGCAAAACTAATGATTTGAAACATGACCCATGGTCCAAAACCTAATAAAAAAGAGGATATCAATAGACTTAGACTCATGACTAAGACAGAAAAAAGTAAAGTCTCAGCCCCTACTAACACTAAAAATAGAGCCGTAATAGGTTGAATATTGGGTAAAGACGAAAAAATATAACGTAAAACAACACAAAGAGCCGACAGCATGGCCACTTTACTGATGGTTTGGATAGATAAAAAACTTTTCATACTCTTATTATCGCAAATAATATTAGGTTTGACCATAAAAAAATGAGCTTAAGAATAGACTCAATAAAACAACTCAGAACCTGTTTTTACTCTTAGATTTCAAATCCT
>NZ_JBLOJT010000098.1:0-6300 GCF_047785745.1 Streptococcus pluranimalium
CGTGGCAAGTAGCGATTGTTTTGTGATATACTAGTCATGAGAAGATTCCTTTTTGATGGATGTGTGGTACTCTTATCTTACAAGGTTTCTTCTTGTTTGTCTTCTAGGTCTCACATCTATTGTAACGCTACAGATTCTTGGTCTAGGTGTCGGCAGATAACTTTGAAAAAGTAGAGGCTTTAGTTTATAATAGGACTGTTACAGAAAGGAAGTGAGCCAATGAGTTCCAGAAGACGTGCGTTTCCCCTAATTCCCGATGACGAACCAGTTATCGGACAATCAACAGCGATGCGCTTATATGATAATGATGATCTTATTACTAATATTAATGGGACTTATTATGATAAGGATTATTCTGATGTAACACCCAGTATTCAATTTATTCCCAAAACTAGTAAAGATAGTCAATCAAATATCCCTACTGAGCTAGATCAAGGGCGGACTTATGCAGAGCAGGCGCGTGAAGATGCTAAGAATGATTTGCGACAAAAGCGACAGTTTTACGTTAATCATGAATTACAACGCGCTAAACAGCCTAGTCACTCTGCTAAGACCAGTACCGCTTTATCACACTCGTCTTCTAAAAGAGAAGTACCTAGCTTTCAAAAGAAAGGGTCTGTAGCCAAGAAACCGGCGCAGACTATTGCTAAAACTAAGGTGTTTCAGAAAGACAAGGCGTCAGAACACACTTCTGAATTAGCTGCATTTTCTAAAAAGTTGCACCAAGAGACATATATTTTGGTGGATTTACCAAAAGTCTATAACAAACCTGAGAATCAAAAGGATTCAAAACCAAAGAAAAATACCTTTGACTTTTTAAAACGTAGTCAAATTTATAATCACCAAGAAAGACAAGAAAAACGAGAACGTCAGATTGCTCAAGAGCTTAATTTGACACGTTTTGAAGATTAAGGAGTTACCATGTCAAAAACCTATCATTTTATCGGAATTAAAGGCTCGGGGATGAGTGCCTTGGCACTGATGTTGCATCAAATGGGTCATAAGGTTCAAGGATCCGATGTTGAAAAATATTACTTCACACAGCGTGGATTAGAACAAGCTGGTATACCAATCCTTGCTTTTTCTGAAGAAAATATTACAGCAGATGTTGAGTTAATCGCTGGTAATGCCTTTCGTCAAGATAATAATGTCGAAGTGGCGAAGGCTATTGAGTTGGGCTATTCCTTTAAACGTTATCATGAGTTTTTGGGTGAATTCATGGGACAATTTACCAGCCTTGGTGTAGCTGGTGCTCATGGAAAAACATCTACAACGGGTCTCTTGGCTCATGTCATGAAGAATATCACCGATACTTCATTCTTGATTGGTGACGGTACAGGCCGTGGTTCAGCGTCCAGTCAATACTTTGTCTTTGAATCTGATGAATATGAGCGTCACTTTATGCCGTATCATCCAGCCTACTCTATCATTACCAATATCGATTTTGATCATCCAGATTATTTTACTGGTATTGATGATGTTTTTGATGCTTTTGATGCCTATGCAAAGCAAGTTAAAAAAGCTCTCTTTATCTTTGGTGAAGATGACTATCTTCGTCGTATTACTTCACCAGCAAAAATTTACTATTATGGCTTCGAAGAATCAAACGATTTTTATGCGACAGATATCACTCGTACAGTAAATGGTTCTGATTTTACTGTTATGCATGAAGGAGAAGCAATTGGTCGTTTCCATGTGCCAGCATTTGGTCGTCATAATATCCTAAATGCCACAGCTGTTATTGCCAATCTTTTTGTTGAAGGTTTTGATATGGCACTTGTTGCAGAACACCTAAAAACCTTTTCTGGAGTAAAACGTCGTTTTACAGAGAAAAAAATCAATGATACGATTGTGATTGATGATTTTGCTCATCATCCAACAGAGATTATCGCTACTCTAGATGCGGCGCGTCAAAAATACCCTTCAAAAGAAATTGTGGCTATCTTCCAACCTCATACTTTTACACGGACTATCGCCTTGTTAGATGAATTTGCAGCTGCTTTGAATGAGGCTGATGCTGTTTATTTGGCACAAATTTATGGTTCAGCTCGCGAAGTTGATAATGGAGATGTTAAAGTAGAAGACTTGGCAGATCGCATTAAAAAACCAGCTAAAGTAGTCACCGTTGAAAATGTATCACCACTTCTTAACCATAACAATGCTGTCTATGTTTTCATGGGAGCAGGTGACATCCAATTGTATGAGCGTTCTTTTGAAGAGCTTTTAGCAAATTTGACCAAAAATAATCAGTAGTCTTGTAACTGTCAGAAAATTTTCTAGTCGGTAATAATCAGACATACTTCAACTTAGTATTGTTTCAGAATTATCCTAGTACTTCTATTTTGATAAAATAACAAGCTATTAATCAAGTGCGATTGTCCTTTGTTGACCTAATAATTGATGTGATTTTTTGGCTTATGTTTTTAAAACTAACTGTATAGGACTGGCCAACAAGTCCAATCTCACTATATGGAGTTCGTTATAACATTCTAACGCAGTGGTCGAGAGAAACGCTTTAGTTCTTTTAGTGTTTTCTTTGCATACTTGCTTAGGAACTTTAGTTCCAAGCGACCATTACTGAATGGTTTTTTCGGTTGCGATTTATGTTCCGATACAAGCCTGTTCAATATTGCGGGGATGGAAGGCGAACTTTTTTAATTATTGGAAGTTCCTTCTTACTTCCTTTTTAGAACAAAAAATCTTACTTTTTCGGGAATATCCCATAAGTTGAAGAACGGTCAGTATAAAAGTATTTTATGTGCAAAGACAATAGTGCTTAGATGAGGTGATGACTTACCGATAGCGCTGACAGGTGGTATACTAAGACATCGTCAGCAAAGTATTGTATGGCAGTCATCGTTTGTTACATAAGTAGTCTAGGAATGATTTTAGCATTTATATGGAGGACATATGGAAATTAGACATGTGGTATTAGCAGACTGGGCTATCATCTCAGATATTGAGTCTCAAAATTTTTCAATAGAAGAAGCTGCAACACCAGAAGCTATGAAAGAAAGAATTGAGCGGATTTCAGATACTTTTCTAGTCGCTGTGATAGATGGGAACATAGCTGGCTATATTGAAGGGCCAGTGGTATCACAACGCTATTTAACGGATGACTTATTCCATAAAGTAGAGCAAAATCCTAAAGAGGGTGGTTTTATTGCTGTCACGAGTTTATCTATTTCAAAAAACTATCAAGGGCAAGGGGTTGGGACAGCTTTAATTGCGGCGCTTAAGGACCTAGCTGTAGCTCAAAAACGACAAGGCATTAATCTGACCTGTCATGATTACCTGATTTCTTACTATGAGATGAATGGCTTTATTGATGAAGGTCAATCCGAGTCAGCACATGGTGGGAGTATCTGGTATAATATGGTCTGGGAAAATCCAATCAACTAATGTTAAGAATAGGTGACAACCTGATGTAATCGTTGCTTTTCCAAGGGTTTTGAGATATAATGGCGATTGATTATGATGTAGGAGGATCAGCTTTGACGGATTTTAAAGACGATGATAAATCTTCTTCTGTGGGTGCGGAAAATTTTAAAGAGCATATTTTACGAGAATTAGAAGAAGCCAATCGCAAACGTCAACTTCAAGAAGAGGAACAGAAACGAGCTGAGGAAGCACGTCAAGCTGAACAAGCAAGACTTCAGCAGGAAAAAGAAGCCGTACGTTTAGCTAAAGAGCGAGAAGATGAGTTAGCTCGTATTCACAGTGAAAAAGATTTAAAGTGGCAACAAGAATCAGCAACAAGTTCTCTTGATCAAGGAGAGAATCGAGGAACAGAAGTATCTCTTAGTCTTTCTACTGAAGTTTCAGAGAGCAGCCACTCAGTGTCAATGAGTGAAAGTACTAGTGAAGCGTTTCAGCTTAATGATGACAAAGTATTATCGGATGCTTTAAAAGCCCCCCTTCTTAGACCTAGTCAGGAAAAACAATCAACTTCAGCTTCATTGACTGCTGGTGAAGTTGATTTTTCAGACATAGACATTGAACAGAGCCATAAGCAAGAAGCTGGACAAACTCATATTGCTGAGACTAATAAATTATCTAGTGATAGTATAGCAGCTAAAAATGAGGCTGTAGTGGCTCAAGTAGAAGCAAAAGAATCTATTACTGAGGTAAAACGTCCAATTATGAATAGACGACGAAAAAATAATAGGATTGCCGCAAAAATAACAGGTATTTTAGTAACCATTATCGTATTGATTGGTTTATTAACAGCGTTTTTAGGCTATCGTTATGTTTCAAGCTCACTTGGAGCTGTTGATACAGACTCCAAAGAATTTGTTCCTGTCCAAATTCCTGAAGGATCGGGTAATAAATTAATTGGGCAGATTTTAGAAGAAAATGGCTTGGTGAAAAATGCTGCTATTTTCAACTATTATACCCGTTTTAAAAATGTTTCAAATCTTCAAAGTGGTTATTATAATCTTCAAAAAAGTATGACTGTGAAGGATATTATTGACACTCTTAAACAAGGTGGAACTTTAGAGCCACAAGAGCCTGTTTCTGGAAAGATTTTGGTTACCGAAGGTTCTACGATAGATCAGATTGCTAAAGCGGTGACAGTCAATGTTAATACGAAAAAAGCAAGTAAGACCTCATATTCTGAACAAGACTTTTTAGAGTTGATGAAGAATAAAGCCTTCATTGACAAAATGGTTAAGAAATACCCTGAGTTACTCAAGGATATTCCTTCAGCCGATCAAGCAAGGTACCAGTTGGAAGGTTATTTATTCCCAGCAACTTATAATTATTATGAGGAGTCAAGCCTTGAAGATATCGTTGACCAGATGTTGGCGACAATGAATACTAATTTAGCACCATACTTTGATCAGATTGCTGCTAAAGGACATACGATTAACGAAGTCCTTACCCTAGCTTCATTGGTCGAAAAAGAAGGCTCAACAGATGAAGATCGTCGTCATATTGCAAGTGTTTTTTACAACCGTTTAAATATCCAAATGCCTCTTCAAAGTAATATTGCTATTTTGTATGCTATGGGCAAGTTAGGTCAAGAAACGACACTTCGTGAAGATGCTACTATTGACACTAAGATCAATTCACCCTATAATATCTATGAAAATCCTGGCTTGATGCCTGGTCCTGTTGATAGCCCAGGATTGTCAGCTATTGAAGCAACCATTAATCCTGCAAATACAGATAATTTGTACTTTGTTGCTGATGTCACAACAGGTGAAGTTTACTATGCTGAAGATTATGCTACTCATGACGCTAATGTTTCTAAGTATGTTAATGCTCATTTGGAAAATAGTGCAGAGTAAAATGAGTAGACTGATTAGTCTGAGATAAAAGAGTCTCAGATTTGTGATAATCGTATCCATAGTTAAAGAAGTTGCAAAAAATCACGAGAGCTGTTAGTAGCTGCTATAATCAATTCTTAAAGTTTTAGCAGTTGAAAGTACTTTTTAGGAGTGAATGCACAGTGTATCTTCTATGGATTATTGATTTTTAGGATTATTCCCATTCTTTCATAAAAAAAGATTTAGAAAAGAGAAAAACATGTCAGAAAAAAGATTTCCAATGACTCAAACTGAAAAAGAGCAACTCGAAAAAGAGTTGGAGGAATTAAAATTAGTTCGTCGTCCAGAAGTTGTTGAGCGTATTAAAATTGCCCGCTCTTATGGAGACCTTTCAGAGAACTCAGAATATGATGCAGCAAAGGATGAGCAGGCATTTGTTGAAGGTGAAATTTCAACACTTGAAAATCAAATTCGTTATGCTGAAATTATTGATAGTGATGCCGTTGCTAAAGATGAAGTTGCTATCGGTAAGACCGTTGTTGTTCAAGAAGTTGGTACAACTGATAAAGATACCTACCACATCGTAGGTGCTGCTGGAGCAGATATTTTCTCAGGGAAAATTTCAAATGATAGCCCAATTGGTCAGGCTCTTATTGGAAAAAATAAAGGTGATAAGGTTTCGATCGTTTCGCCTGCTGGTAGTTATGAAGTTGAGATCATCAGTGTTGAGAAAACAGAAGATAATAAATAATAAAAAAGTTGACAGTCGTTTCAAAAAACTGTCAACTTTTTTATTGATTTGACTTATTTTGGCATCAGTAAAGAAATTTTGAAAAAGCTAGGAACTTGTCTAGGAGAGCTAGTCTAACTTATCGCTACATGTTGCATCATCTACCTACCATAAATGTATTTAGATACGCTAAAAAAAGTTGAGAAGTTTCTCAACCTTTTTATAATTTTATAATGGCTCTATAATTTCTGTAGTGGGTAAAATCCACTGCGAATGTCATAGGGCTTTTGACTGTAT
>NZ_JBLOJT010000099.1:0-6193 GCF_047785745.1 Streptococcus pluranimalium
CAAGTATGAAAAATCCTTAGTTTATGGTTTACACCTGCTTCTCTTTTGTGTATAATAACTCCAACGGATAAGTAGTAATGCTGATTGTTCAGAAAGTCTGCGGTTGCTGTGAGCAGATCTCTTCGCCTTATGAAATTCTACCGTGTTATTATTACTGATATTAATGAAGTGCACAATCTGTGAAGTTGGATGGAACCGCGCGAGCTAGCGCTCCAACGACAAGCAGGTTGTGTTTTTTTCTACCATACAGGAGGTTTCTATGTTAGATATTAAACGTATTCGTAACGACTTTGATAACGTTGCGGAAAAATTAGCGACACGTGGGGTTGCTGCCGAAACGTTAACGGAGTTAAAAGATTTAGATATTAAACGCCGTCAGCTCTTAATAAAATCTGAAGAATTAAAAGCAGAGCGTAACCTTACTTCAGATAAAATCGCCCAGGCTAAACGTAATAAAGAAGATGCGTCTGAACAAATTGCAGCTATGCAAAAAGTATCTGCTGATATCAAGGTTGTTGACGCTGAATTAGCTGAAATTGATGATAAACTAACAGCTATGATCACTATTTTGCCAAATACACCACACGACTCTGTTCCTGTGGGTGCTGACGAAGAAGAAAACCTCGAAGTTCGTCGTTGGGGAACACCTCGTGAATTCGATTTTGAACCAAAAGCGCACTGGGACCTTGGTGAAGACTTGGGAATTCTTGATTGGGAACGTGGGGCAAAAGTTACTGGAACTCGCTTCCTTTTCTACCGCAACTTAGGTGCTCGTTTGGAGCGTGCTCTTTATAACTTTATGTTGGATGAGCATGCTAAAGAAGGTTATCAAGAAATGATTACGCCTTACATGGTGAATCGCGATTCTATGTTCGGAACTGGTAATTATCCAAAATTCAAGGAAGATACCTTTGAAATCAATGATGAAGAGCGCCCACTCGTTCTTATCCCAACTGCTGAAGTTCCTCTTACCAACTACTATCGTAACGAAATTATCGACGGCAAAGAATTGCCAATCAAGTTTACAGCTATGAGCCCTTCATTCCGCTCTGAAGCTGGTTCAGCTGGTCGTGACACTCGTGGGCTCATCCGTCTCCATCAATTCCACAAAGTTGAAATGGTGAAATTCACTAAACCTGAAGAGTCTTACGATGAGTTAGAAGAAATGACAGCCAATGCTGAAAACATTTTGCAAAAACTTGGGCTTCCATATCGTGTTTTAGCTCTCTGTACTGGAGATATGGGCTTCTCAGCTGCTAAAACTTATGATTTGGAAGTTTGGATTCCAGCTCAAAATGCTTATCGTGAAATTTCAAGCTGTTCAAATACAGAAGATTTCCAAGCCCGTCGTGCACAAATCCGTTACCGTGATGAAGCTGATGGTAAGGTTAAATTGCTCCACACGCTAAACGGTTCAGGTCTTGCTGTTGGTCGTACAGTCGCTGCCATTCTTGAAAATTATCAAAATGAAGATGGTTCTGTCACCATTCCAGAAGTGCTTCGTCCATACATGGGCGGTGCCGAAGTGATTGCACCGAAATAAAACCTTATGACGTTCAAAAAGTGAGCTCCAAACGGAACTCACTTTTTTGTAGCTTCATAATAAGGAAATAGATCTCTAAAAGCTTCTAGCAGTTTTGGAACCAACTCTTGGATAGTCATCGTTTCTGTCATTGGGATATCCTTTTTAACTAAAACTTTTCTAATCTTCCCGTCAGCCAGCTCCTCTAGCAATTTTTGTCTATTGCTTTCCGTTCCTTCTTCCCGATGACTTTCACCATTTTCTTGAACCCAATAATAGAGTGGCTCAGTTATCGGAACGTCTAAAACCTTCGCCTGTTTAGCCAGTGTTTCATCTGATTTCTTACGTTCAATGAAACTAACTTCAACCGAGATACCAAAATCATCCTGTTGACCATAGAGGCGAATGGCAAAACCAACCTCATCATAGTCATCATGAATAGCATGGAAATAAGTCCAAAAATGTGGTCGTCCTATTTGAGCCTGATTGGCCCAGTTGCTGACACGGTCCATTTTAAAACCAGGCAAGTCTTGAGACAAAGCTTTAGATAAGTTCGTCATCTCAGCACGCGCAGCTTGTCCCTGTGTCTTAAATGCCCTCATCGCCTCTGCTTCTGTACCAGCTTTTTCTGGTTTAACGTACTTAAGACCTTGATAGGCTAAAAAGTGATTGATTTGAAAAAACACATGTTCCTCCTTTAAAAACTAATGAAAACAAAAAAATAAGATTATTTATATACGACTAACAAGACTTACTTTAATTTTTCACTGAATAAATATAAAAGAGACTCTTTTATAATAAAACAATCTCGCTTAGATAGGCACGTTGGACATGGTCAATGCGTTTTAATTGGACTGGAATAAAGATCAATTCTTGACGTTTAACGGTTGAACCAATCCCTTTCAACGGCCCCTGACGGTCTGGACAAAGGCAGTATTGGCCCTGTAATTCGTGATGAACAATCTCTGGAGTAAATTGGTTTAAAACAGCCTGACGAAATCCCTTAGCTTTCTTAGGCTTATAGGTGATGGTCTCCATTTCAACTGGGTAAGTCATCTTCTTCTTCAGCTACTATTTCGTCACCAAACAAGCTCAACTGACCAGAGGGATAGGTGACTTTTTTCGGATGACTTGCCATAAAGTTTCTGAGTCAGATAAGCGATCTGTTCCCGGAGGAGGACTAGTTCATTAGCCATCGTTTCTATCGTTTTTGACTGTGTTTCAATAATCTTTTCTAGTGATGGCATCACGTTTCTCCTCTTCATTTATCTTAATTATACCGAAAGAAAAGCCATCATTTCAATAGAAATAACGACTTTTTGTAGGTTTTATGTTAGGACTTATCGAAAATCCATTCATGAGCCAGTCAACTGTTCAGAACTCAGGGCTTTGACCTCCTGTTCATGGTTTGGCCAAGTGAGTGTCCCATTTTTAAACCATCCTCATTTGTCAAATTAAGTTAGACAAATGAGGGATATTTCGTTATTGGACGGTTACATCTAAAATAGCTTCTAACCTGTCTTGATTAAGGGATTGGAATAAGGTCAGTTCAAGTTTATCCAGTCTGATTTTCAGTAAAACATCATCTCTGGGTTTAGGTTGGAACCAACGAGTTTGTGGTGTTCCCAAGGGTACGATAGGTTGTAACATCAAAATAACCTCCAGTAATCATTTCTAAGAACAGTATACTAGAGTCGACGAAATTAAGATAGATACCTGGTTATTAGGCGGTTACGAACAATCGAGTAAAAGGCTCTTTGTAATTTTATTTTCATGCTCAAGGCATATTCGAGTTCTCTCATGACTCTTATTCAGCCAGTTTTTTTGCACAGGCTAGGAAAAGCACTATTTAAGACCACGGATTTGTATTGTTCAATCTTATTATAGAACGATACGTATTTTCTGTCATGAGTTAGCAGGCAACACCTGCTTAGATTTTTTTGTTTTAGTATTCAGATTATTGTTACAGCCTCATTTTTTATTTAGAAACTAGTCTTATCCCAAACTCTTTTATCTTTGTAATATGATGAGGGTTCGTAGACTATCGGGAATGATTGACTTTTAGGATTTTTATAAAACAAATCAAAGACTAACCAAATAATAAATATAAGTTGGACTAGGACACTAATTAGACTCCCTTCGACACCAAACGGACCACCAGATAACCAGTCAGGACCGTGGAGGGTGACATCTACAAAAGCAGCACCAGTGGACGTTCCGCTGACAGGAAAGGCAAAGACACTTCCTTGGAAACAATTCCATGCAGCATGTATGCCACTAATGACCCAGATGTTACCAAATTTTAAGAAGCAAAGAGCCGCTAGAACTCCAAAAGCAAATAAGTCCAAAAGGGGAATCAGGCTCAAACCATCATTGCCAATGTGAATCATGGTGAAAAAGAAAGCAGAGACAAAAATAGACCAATAAATAGGATACCTGGTAGAGAGGGAAGTAAAAAGCCAACCACGACAGAGGATTTCTTCAGTCGTGGACTGGACGGACCAAGCGAGAATGAGAACAAGGAATCGTCCGGCTAAACTAGGTGAGAAGTTAAAAGAAGTAATTCTGACAGCTCCAAAAACCATCATCAGTACAACACAAGATAACAGTAACCCTGCACCTAAGAGCCAACCGAGAGAAAACTGTTTCCAAAAACTTTTACGGAACATCCCCAGTCCCTCCCAGGGAGATTTTTCGACCACTCTTGCCCATAACAGAAGAGCACTTGCGATAAAGACGAAACTGAACAATTCTAAAATCTGGCTCTCTATTCCTGTCAGAAGTCTTGTTATTTCTGCCCATAAGAGCCCCAGTGTTTCACTGATAAGCAAGAGTACAAAACCGATGATAGGAGCGAGCCACCAGCTGAAATTGTAGCGAGACTCTTTTTTAGCCTCTATAATGTTTTCATAGGTCATATAGTTTATGTTCTCCTTATCTAGCATGTGGTTTTACGAATGAGCTTGCTGACACGGTAGGCCATAAAAAGGGCCAGAACAAACCGTAAACTTTGTTGCAGTAGGATAGCGGTAACAAATAAGGAATGCTGTTGAACAGGTCCGCTAAAAACAAGGTAGTCCCATATCCCATGATCGACAGCGCTCCAAGCAATCTGTTGTGAAAAAAGATAGAGATAAGCATAGTAAAAGCCGGAAAGGGTAGTAACCATGACCTGTAGTAGGACAGTTTTTACATCACTACCTGCAAAGACATTGATGGCGTGAAACAACCCAAAGCAAATCGATGATAGAGCAACTGCTTTATGAATAGAGAAACGCTTCAAGAAGTAGGTTAAAATCACGCGCCTAAATAGAAATTCTTCCCCAATACCGACACACAAAGTCGCTAAAAATGGGAGAAGAAAAGACCAACTAGCTTGAAAGCCTACTAGCCAAAAAGCTATTAAGGTTAGGATAAGTGGCACAAATCCCCAGAAAAAATAAGAGGGTTTTGCTGGGAAAGGAGTGACGAGAGGAAGGTCTTTTCCTTTCTTTACAACATACATCACCATCATACTAGCTAAGAGGATCAAGAAAGGCAATTCATGCCTAAAGAAATCTGGAGCCCCGTAGGCAACACCTTTTAGGTGAAATGTGTATAAGTAGCTGATCAGCATGATGCTAATATAGGCTATGGAAATAGTAGCGACGGATTTTTTATGCGTCATGTTGTTTTTCCTTTCGTATGATTAAATAGATGAAATATCTTTTAGCTAGACTAAAATAAAGTAGCTGAGGATCCCAACTCCCATGACATCACTAATAGCATGAGCAAGGAAAAATGGGAACATATTTTTTTCTTTCATCCGTGTGTAAAGCACATAGTAGATGGTTCCCAAGAGAAAACCGATCGCAAGAGCAGAGACATTTCCTTGGTAAGTATGGAAGGAGTAGCGTACCAATAAGGAATAGAGGAAGGCCCAGCGTCTGTGTTCTGGCTTGACTGTCAAACAAATCCCCAAGAAGAAGATTTCTTCATAAAAACCGTTTAAAGCAGAGTAAACCAATAGAGAAAGATCAATCTCAGATAGTTTTTGAAGCAAAGGGTGCATCATTTGTTCGGTTTCATAGTAGACAGAATCCACAGGTGTTGGAGGTAAGAGATAAGAGGCGGCGATAAAGTAGAGATCAAACAAAATTGCTAGGCCTAAAAATAGACCAACTCCCATCAAAATGGCTTTAGGAGTTATGCGCATTTTGGATGTCCATACCGAAAAATCAAAATGCCGTATCCATAAATATAAAAAAGCTAATAAGAGTAAGAATGCTTGATGTGAAAAAGCCTGCCAATTCACCGAGCTGGTGAATTCGGGCAACTCTGCAACAGCGCTGTCTTCCAAAGTCGAAAAGGCAGCAAATGAACTTTGGATGGCTTGAAGGAATAGGATGAGAGTAAGGATAAAAATATCCCACCATTTGAGGTATTGTAATTTTTTTGAACCTCTGATTTTGTCTAAAATTGTCATCTATGTATTCTCCTAATCGGTCTTATTTTTTACTCTATTATCCTACCACAGAGGTCTCACTGGTTCCTATTAACCATCTATTTTTTATCTAACGATCTGAAAAGGCAACAGTTTTCTGTACAAAATTTATAAAGTGTATTTGATTAAGCGCTCAATCGCCGAGCCATAGGCGTCTGATAATTGAGACTACTGTGGATACGGTGATA